>PMSW01000090.1 GCA_003168215.1 Actinomycetota bacterium | reverse complement strand
CTCCCTCCGGGCCCGGAGGGAGGGAACGGACAGCTCGTCATAGTTGGGGACCGGCAGGTCGCCGGCCGCCGGCGCGGCGGCGGCACCGGCCGGTTCAGCCGCGGGCGCAGCGGCGGGGGCGGGCGCCGCGGCGGCAGACGCGGCACGTGCTACGGGAGCAGTGCTAGCAGGGGCCGAGGCTTCAGGAGTCACAGCTTCAGGAGTCACAGCTTCGGGGACGGCGGCTTCGGGGGTCGCAGCTTCGGGGACGGCTGCGCGGGCCGATGCTGCGGGCGCCGGGGCGGCCGCAGTCGTGGCGTTAGCGGTGTCCGCGGTGCGGTTCTTGATCCGGTCGGCGACGAGAAGAACCTGGCCGATCCCGGCGAATACGGCCCGCAGCGCATGTGCCGGAGCCTCCTTCATGCGGTCTGTCACCTGCGGGACGCGCATATCGATCCTTCTTCCTGGACGTGTTCTGAACATGCCCTGGGATGTGCCTACCGGAGGGGACTACGGTTCCCCGCTGCGTGTCGGGCACTTCTCCGGATGATTCTCGTCATCGGCGATGCTTCGCGGCAAGGGGGGCCATTGTCGCAGCGCCGCGGCTTTTTCGGAACCCCCCGGCGGGTTGCAGCCGCGGGCCGCGGCTGGCGGGATACGGCCGTGCCTGCCCAGCGGCTGCATACCGCCGTCCTCGGCGCACGACCGTGAAACGGGCGGGCCGGGGACGGCGTCCTGCCGTGTCCTCCCGATGGTCACCTACGATGGACTCATGCCCGATCCGAATCGACGCGTACTGCTCGCCAGGCCCCGTGGCTACTGCGCCGGCGTTGACCGGGCCGTGCAGACTGTCGAGCTGGCGCTCGAGCGTTTCGGCTCACCTGTCTACGTGCGCAAGCAGATCGTGCACAACACGCACGTGGTCCGCTCCCTGGAGGAGCGCGGCGCGGTCTTCGTGGAGGAGACAGCGGAGGTGCCCGAAGGCTCGGTCGTCGTCTTTTCCGCACACGGCGTCGCTCCGCAGGTGCGCAAGGATGCGAGCGACCGTCATCTCCGCACCATCGACGCGACCTGCCCGCTGGTCACCAAGGTGCACAACGAGGCCAGGCGCTTCGCGGCGCAGGACTACGACATCCTGCTGATCGGCCACGAGGGTCATGAGGAGGTCGTCGGGACCACCGGCGAGGCGCCGGCCCGCATTCAGCTGGTGGACGGGCCCGGCGGCAGCGACAGCGTCCAGGTCCGCGACCCGGCCAGGGTCGCGTGGCTCTCCCAGACCACGCTGTCCGTTGATGAGACCAGCGAGACCGTGGCCGCGCTACGGGGGAGGTTCCCGCAGCTGCTTGACCCGCCGAGCGACGACATCTGCTATGCCACCCAGAACCGGCAGGCCGCGGTGAAGCAGATCGCGCCCGAGTCTGACCTCGTCATCGTCGTCGGCTCGCGGAACTCGTCCAACTCCGTGCGCCTCGTCGAGGTTGCCCTGGAGGCCGGCGCCCCCGCCGCCTACCTGGTCGACGACGCCGCGGACCTCAGCAAGGAGTGGCTGGAAAGCGCCAGCACCGTGGGAGTCACCAGCGGCGCGTCGGTTCCTGAGGACCTGGTCTCCGGGGTGCTTGACTGGCTCGCCGAGTCCGGGTTCGGCACGGTCGAGGAGGTGGAGACGGTCCGGGAGGGCACCGTCTTCGCCCTGCCGCACGACCTGCGCCGCCGGCCAGACGACCGTTAACCAGACCCGTAACGCGCATCGCGGGGATCATCGGAATCAAGACTGCTGCGCAGCAGCGCGATCCTGAACTCGCGGACCGTCCGCGGCAGGCCGCGGAATAGCGCGATGACCAGGATGACCGCGACGCCGCCGAATAGCCATGCCGCGACGGCCGACAACGTGAGAATGCAGCCCTCGGCGGTGGAGATCAGCGTGCTTCCCGTCGAGGTCATCGCCTTGACGCAGATCAGCGCGACCAGGAAGATCATCGGCGGCGTGGTGATCACCAGCAGGAGATCAGCCCGCCTGGTGTACAGGCCCGCGAGGATGCAGCCTGCCACGAAGCTCAGCCCGGCGAGCGCGGTCAGATGCAGCCACCCTGCGGTCAGCGTGCCGGGGAAGAACACCGTGAACATCACGAGCCCGGCGCCGCGGGCGGTCAGCCGGGCCGGGGCCGCGCCGCTGCCGTCGGGGCTAGCGGGCTCGCCGTGATCGCTGGCCGCACCCGGCCCCCGGTCCGCCGCTGGCGCCGGCGGCAGCTCGCCTGAGCCGTCCGGGCCCGGATGCGAGATGTGCCCCGGAGCATCCGTTCTTCCTGTTTCCTGTTCTGCTGTCATGTGCGCTTGCCACGCGCGCAGCTGCCATCCGCGCTGCGGCAGCGCGGCTCCGTCACGCTCCCGACATGACAGGTCCCTGGCCGCCGCACGGGAACTCAGCGGGCCGCGCTGACGGCGCGGGGCCCGGGCAGCAGCTGCCCGCCGGCCACGGCACCGCGTTCGGGGCCGGCCAGCAGTTCCGGGCCGGATTCGGTGCTGAACTCGGCCGCAGACAGCGCGCGGGCGGTTTCCTCGACCAGCCGCGGCGGCTCAAGCGCAGCCTCGACGACACCGAGCTGGTTCAGCTTGCGCGCGCTGACCAGGACCCGGCTCTCCAGCGTGCCGACCGCCTGGTTGTAGGTGGACACCGCGCTGGTCAGCGCCTTGCCGAGGCTGTCGACATGCTTCCCCAACCCCGCGATCCGCTCGTAGAGTTCCCTGCCGAGGTCGAAGACGGCGCGGGCATTGTCAGAGAGCGCGGCCTGCTGCCAGGCGTACTGCGCCGTCCGCAGCATCGTGACCAGCGTGGTCGGCGTCGCGATGTGCACCTTTCGCGTCATCGCGTGCTCCAGCAGTCCCGGATCGCGCTCCAGCGCCGGAGCGAGGAACGCCTCTCCCGGGATGAACAGCACCACGAACTCCGGCGACGTGCTGAGGGCAGCCCAGTAGGCCTTGGCGGAAAGCCTGTCGACGTGGTCGCGCAGATGCCGGGCGTGCGCGTCGAGGCGGGCGTCGCGCACGGCCTCGTCGGTGGCCTCGGCGGCTTCCAGGTAGGCGGCGAGGGTGACCTTGGAGTCCACCACGATGTTCTTGCCCCCGGCCAGCCTGACGACCATGTCCGGGCGCTGCATGCCGTCCGGGGTACTCAGGCCGACCTGCTCGTCGAAGTCGCACCGGGCGCTCATCCCGGCCAGCTCGACCACGCGGCGCAGCTGCATCTCGCCCCAGCGGCCGCGGGCCTCCGGCCGGCGCAAGGCCGTGACCAGCGCCTGGGTCTGGGCGCGAAGCTGGTCCGAGCTCTGCCGGGCGATCGTGACCTGCTCGGCGAGCGCGGCGTGCGACCGGTGGCGCTCCGCGTCCGACTCGCGCAGCTGCGTCTCGACCCGGGCCAGGGTCTCCTTCAGCGGCCCGACCAGGTGCTCTACCGCGGCCCGGCGCTTGTCCAGCTCGCCCGCTGCCGTGACGTTGGCCGCGTTCAGGCGGCCTTCGGCGATCTCCAGGAACCGCCGCGTGCTCAGGTCCAGCGCCTCGGCCGACAGCGCCTGGAACCGCTCGGCGAGCTGCCCGTCGATCAGCGCGGCACGCTCTCGTGCCGTGTGCTCGGCCTGCGCCGTCCGGTCCTGCGCTGCCCTGGCCCGTTCTTCGGCGGCACGGGCCTGCCCGGTCAGGTCCGCGGCGGCGGCTGCCAGCCGCCCCTTGGCCAGCAGGTAGCCGATCGCGGCCCCGAGGGCGATGCCCAGCAGAAGCCCGGCAAGCAGCGAGATCGCGTTCATTCTGGACATGCTCGCAGGATGGCCCGACATTTCCCCGCCTGACACGCTGGCGGGCAGCCGTGAACTGCCGGCGGCCCCGCTGGCGCCGCACGCGGGCAGGCTTACCCTGCCGGGCAATCTAGACTCGCCCGGGTGAGCCTGTCCATCGGCATCGTCGGCCTGCCCAACGTCGGCAAGTCCACCCTGTTCAACGCGCTGACCAGGGCCAGCGCGCTGGCCTCCAACTACCCGTTCGCCACCATCGAGCCGAACGTCGGCATCGTCGGCATCCCGGATCCGCGGCTGGCCGCGCTGGCCGGGCTCTATGACTCCGCCAGGATCGTGCCGGCCACCGTCCGGTTCACCGACATTGCCGGGCTGGTCCGCGGTGCATCCCAGGGACAGGGCCTGGGCAACCAGTTCCTGTCCCACATCCGGGAGACCGACGCGATCTGCCAGGTCGTGCGGGTCTTCGCCGACCCGGACGTGAGCCACGTGGACGGCGACGTCTCGCCGGGACGTGACATCGAGACGATCGCGACCGAGCTGATCCTCGCCGACCTGCAGACGCTGGAGAAAGCCGTGCCGCGGCTGGCTAAGGAAACAAAATTCGCCAAGAATCCCGAACGAGCCCGGGTGGCCGGTGCCGCGGCGAAGGCCGAGCAGGTGCTCGATGGCGGGACGCCCATGTTCGCCGGCGCGGCGGCGGCCGGCATCGACCTTGCTGACCTGCGCGAGCTGCAGCTGCTGACGGCCAAGCCGTTCCTGTATGTCTTCAACGTCGATGACGCCGGGCTGGGCGACGCCGCGCTGCGGGATCGGCTTGCCGCGCTCGTCGTGCCCGCGGAGTCGATCTTCCTGGACGCGAAGACCGAGTCCGAGCTGGTCGAGCTCTCCGAGACCGAAGCCGCCGAACTGCTGGCCGAGCTCGGCCTTGGCGAGCCGGGACTGGCGCAGCTCGCCCGTGCGGGGTTCGCCGCGCTGGGCCTGTCCACGTTCCTGACCGCGGGGCCGAAGGAGTCGCGGGCCTGGACGATCCCGGCCGGCGCCACGGCGCCGGAGGCGGCCGGGGTGATCCACACCGACTTCCAGCGCGGGTTCATCAAGGCCGAGATCGTGTCGTTCGATGACCTGATGGCCGCCGGGTCGATCGCTGCGGCCCGCGCCGCCGGGAAGGCGCGGATCGAAGGCAAGGACTACGTGATGCGCGACGGCGACGTCGTCGATTTCCGCTTCAACGTCTAACCCTTGCCCTCCTTTCATGATCACGGAGTATTAGGCACGCTCTGGCCGGCCCGATTCTCCGTGATCATGAACAGGGGAGGGTGCAGCCGGGCCCGCAGGGCCGTAGCGGGCCAGGCCAGCCGCGCTGGGCGAGCGCGGCACCTACTTCGGCGGCGACGGCGCACGGCCGGGTGGTGACGTCGGACCAGCTGTAGCGCAGCGTGGTGATGCCAACCGCCGCGGCGGCATTATCCCGGTGCACGTCACGCCACCGGCCCTCGGCCGGGTGCGCGACCCGGCCGTCGGTCTCCACCACGACCAGGTACTTCCGGTAAAGCGCATCCCGGTACTGGCTGCGGCCGCCGCGCACCACCCGGACCTGACGTTCGGCGCGGGGCAGCCCGTGCGGGCGCTCGACGTCATGCAGGTAGCGGTGCTCAAGGATGGTGTGCGCTCCGGCGGTGATGTCGTCTAGTGCCAGCCGGAGCGCGTTCCGGTAGCGCAGCTTCGCGCGCCGGTTCATCGCTGCGGCGATCCGCTGCGGCGTGGTCAGCCGGCCGCCGCAGGCGGCGCATGCCCAGCTGAGGGCATCGTCGAAGGTCCGTGCTGTGTCCGCGAGATCGAGCACGGTCTCCTCGATCCGGGTGCGCGGCGGCTCCTGGCACGGATGACGTGCCTGCGCGATCCGCGCCGATCGGTGGATAGCGAGGCCAGGGACCGGCTCCACCCGGCGGTCGGCGGGCACCGTGAGGTGGATCAGCTGCGCTGGCTTGCGGGCCAGGCCGTGCAGTTCGGCGGCGGTCTCGTGACTGAGTGCTGCGCCCGGGCCGGCTCGTAACACGGCCGCCCATAGCAGCGCTTCCCGGCCTGCCTCGCCGCTGAACGTGGCGAGGACGCCGGGGTAGATGCGCTGCCAGCGGCCGGTGCCGATCCGGGCTCCGATCGCGCTCCTGGTCAGGCCTGCATTGAGTGCCTGCCGCCGGGTGATCATGCCGCGCTGGGACTCGGCCTGCTCCCGCAGGATCTCCGGTAACTGGGACATGTCACTCAGGGTTGCTCAGTGCACCGTCACCCGGCCACGTCAATTTCGTCTTGTGGATAACCCGGTCCGGGTGCACTGGACGGTGCATTACTTGCCTCCGTTCATGATCACGGAGTATTAGGCACGCTCTGGCCGGCCCGATTCTCCGTGATCATGAAAGGGGTCTCCGGGCGCTGGGCATCGAGTGGTGGTCGAGTATGCAGCAATCGAGCCTTAGCTCCTCACCGTCCTCCGGGACTGGCGGGGCTTTTCGTTATCGCCAGCGTGTCTGAGCCATCTGCAGGTTCCTGCCATCACAGTTGAGCCATCAGCGCGCGTCGAGGAACGGCGTGATCAGCGCGAGCACTTCGCCGGGCCGCCGCATCACGCCGACGTGCGTGGTCCCGGGGAGCACTGCGAGTTGCGCGTCCGGCAGGAGCTCGAACATCTCCACGACGTCGGGCAGCGGTGAGAAGTCGCGGTCGCCGAAGATCAGCAGGGTCGGCGACCGCAGTGATCGCAGCTCGCCGGTCCATCCCGGGAATTCGTGCACCATTGCCGATGTCCTGGCCGCGAACTCGTCGAAGTGCGCAGGGTCGGGAGCGACCGCTTCGTAGGCGTCGCGCCACGCCTGGAAGTCGGCCGGCGTCGGCATGCGGTCGTCGCCGGGTGGCGCGCTTTCGCGGCCCGGCGGGCGATGGGCGTCCGCCGAGGCGGCGATCAGCTTGCCGACCCGGGCGGGCGCGCCGAGCGCGACCGCGTACGCGACGAGACCGCCGAGGCTGAAACCGAACAGATCGGCCTCTGCGATCCCCAGCTGGTCGAGCAGCGCGACGACGTCACCGGCCAGCGCCTCGATCGTCATCGCCCGGCCGGTGTCGGCGGTGTGCCCGTGGCCCTGCAGCTCCACCGCGATCACCTGCCTGCTCGCCGCAAGGGGTTCGAGCAACGGCCCGAAATTGAGGTCGATGGTCAGCAGGCCGCCGTGCAGGAGCACGAGTGGCCTGCCACTACCTCGGATCTCGTAATAGAGCTGCAGGCCGTTCACCGGTGCGTACGTCATGGCGGGTATGACGATACCCAGCCCGCGAACTCACCGCGAAACGCCGCGCGAGCCGCACGGCCACGTAATCGTGATCGCCGATCCGCTGGCAGACGGGCGCTTGCAACTGCACAAGGCCTTGCTGCTAACACTGAGCCACCCCAGGTCAGCAGCCTGTCGGAGGCTCAGATCTGATGGCACCGGACAGATCCATGCGGCCGTGCCCGACGGGAGGCGCTGTCGTTAGGCCCGCTCGGCGATGAAGCTCGCGATCGGCCGGTTCATCGACTGCCATCCGGACTGGCAGGTGTGCGGCACCGCGGACGGCTACACGGCGCAGCGGCGCGGGCCGCGCGGCCGCCCGGTCGGCGCGGTGCTGACCGGAACGAGCCTCGACGAGCTCGGCGCGAGGATCCAGGCCGACGACCGCTGCTCGGGAACCCAGCAAGGCGAAGGATCCGGCGCCAGATGGGACGCGCATCCTTCGAGATCATGAAGGTGTCCCGCCGTGCCCGCATAGCTCTCGTTCAGGCGAGTACCCGGCGCGGCTCAGCCCCGCGCGGCTCAGCCCGGCTCGATAATCAGCCAGTAGACGTCCGAGCCGTCGGTGGCGCTGGTTGACCTGATCACGAAGGACTTGCCCGCGGTCATGCTGGACACCCGCAGCGCTCCTGGCGTGGTGGAGTTCGCGGTCTGGCTAGACAGGATGATCCGGGAATTCGCGGTCACTGCCGTGGTGCTAACCGTCGCCCGGCCGCTCACCAGGGTGATGAGGCCGGCCTTGGCGTTGGCGCCTTCCTTGATCCGCAGTCCGCGGCCGGCTGTCGCGATATCCAGGTCACAGCCGGTGAACTCCATGATGTTGGCGGCCTGCCGGTCCAGGACGCAGTCCTGAGTGGCAGCGCCGGAGCCCCATTTTGTCTGGCCGTTGGAGTCGACGCGGTACCGGCTGTTGCTGTCCCCGTTGACCTGGGCGCTGAAAGCCAGGTCACCCGCGGCATTGTTGATCATCTGCAGCAGCGCCTGCGTGGCGTTGGAGAAGCTCGCCAGGAGCTGCAGCTGCGGGGACGCCGACGCGGTGCTGATCAGCTGGAGCTGCCCGGTGGCCGTGCGCTGCAGGGTGATGTCGGTTGCCCCGGCCGCCCCGAACAAGAGCCTGGCGACGGACTGCACGGCCAGGAACTGCTGGCTGACGGAGTTGGAAAGCTGGCTGCCGATGGTCTCGGTGACGTTCGGGCCGACCCGCAGCGAGTTCCCGATGCCGGCCGAGTCCAGGATGTCGCCGACGATCGCGTTGATGTAGCCCGACTGCCAGATCACGGAGATCGGGGAGCCTGGCGCAGAGCCGATCGCCTGGGTGCTGAGGCCGTAGTCGGGGCAGCCTCCGGGTACGTCTTCGGTGTGCACGAACGTGCAGACGTTGGACAGGAAAACCTCGTTGCGGCCCTGCACCTGGATGGCGCCCTGGCCTGCTGCCCCGGCGCCGCCGTTCACCCAGTCCCCGTCGAAGGTGGCGCCGGTAACGACGACCGGGCTGCGCAGGGCGGTGCCGTTCGCCGAGCTGTTCGTGACCAGCAGACCGGGGCCGTCGTTGCGCTGCGTGGAGCCGCCCAGGATCATGGTGGCGTCCAGGAAGCCGCCGCCGCCCGGCTGGTCGATCTTCCATCCCGGAGCCTGGTTGCCCTGCGGGACTCCGGCCACGAACCCGGACAGGTCCGGGCGGCAGCCGATGAACTGGTTGTGCCCGCCGGTGACCTGGATTCCGCCGGACAGGCACTCCTGGGTATGGACGTTGGTCCAGGTGCCGTCGCTGCCGGAGAGGATCGCTCCCCACCCTGCGCTGCTCTGAATCAGGACGTCGGAGACGTACGTGCCGAGGGTGAAGTTGGCCGAGGTGAAGTTGGCGTTCTTGACGATGTTGATACCGGTGCCCGTTGCCTTGTAGATGCCGGTATTGCAGATCTGCAGGCCGTTCATTGCGCCCCACGAGGAAATGCCGTCCACGCCGGCGGGCGCGCTGGTGCCGTCAATCCACAGGTCACGGATGTCCAGGGCCTCATCGATCGCCGTGTTACCGGTACCGGTGCCGTTGATTGCGGTGATCACGCCGGTCACCGGCAGCCCGGCCGCGGACCAGGTGGCTGTCGGCTTGATCACGGTGCCGATGTTCTCTCCGGCACCGGACCCTGACTGGGTGGCCCCCTTGACGCCGTGCAGGATGAGGCGGCCGGAAGGCGGGGTGACGACCGGGCCGTCGGTCCAGAACACGCCGGGCCCCAGGTTGACAGCGATGCCCATGTTCGCCAGCCCCTGGATGTTCGCCAGGTCAGTGACGCCTGTCGTGTCACCCGACGGGAGCAGCCAGACGGGTGCCGTCCCGGCCTGCTGCGCTTCGACAGCCGCGGCGGCAGCAACCACGTTGTCGCTGTCGGAGCCGTAACTCGGTGGCGCTGGCATGGAGGTTCCTTTCAGCGCGTCATTCAGGTGCCAGAGGTCTCATTCTGACCCTAACCCGGGCATAGTCGCCGGCCGGCTGTGACATCGCGGCGCCGGAAGCCGCCGGCGGCCCGGTTCGGCTGATCATGGCGGCGGCGGGCATCGGGGCCCGTCTCCGTAGAATCCTGAACCATGACCACTGAGCGAGTAAGCGCCGAGGCAGGCAACGCCGCCGCCCCGGCAGCCCGGCGGATACCGACCGAGCGCACTCATCATGGCGACACGTTCATCGACGAGTACGCCTGGCTTGCCGACAAGGACAACCCGGAGACGATCGCCTACCTGACGGCCGAGAACGCCTACACCGAGGCCGCGACCGCGGGCCAGGCGGCGCTCCGCGACGAGATCTTCGGCGAGATCAAGGCCCGCACAAAGGAGACGGACCTGTCGGTGCCTTCCCGCAAGGGCGGCTGGTGGTACTACGCGAGAACGGTGGCGGGACAGCAGTACGCGGTGCACTGCCGCAGGGAAGTCCGCCCCGGTGACACCGGGCCGCCGATGACGGAAGACGGCGCGGCGCTCGATGGCGAAGAGGTGCTGCTCGACGGCAACGAGCTGGCCGGCGACGGGAAGTTCTTCCGGCTCGGTGCGTTCGCGACGAGCCCGGACGGCAGCTGGCTCGCGTACTCCACCGACTTCGCCGGAAATGAGCGCTACACGCTGCGGATCAAGGACCTGGCAACGGGCACGGTGCTGCCCGACGAGATCCCGGACACCTACTACGGGCTCGCCTGGTCGCTGGACGGCTCGGCGTTGTTCTACGTCACGGTAAACGCGGCCTGGCGGCCGTACCGGGTGTGGCGGCACATCGTCGGTACCGCGGCAGCCGATGACGTGATCGTTTTCGAGGAGGCGGACGAGCGGTTCGTGCTGGGCGTCGGGCTGACCCGCAGCGAGCGTTATCTGCAGATCGCCGCGATGTCCACGCTGACCAGCGAGGTCTGGCTGCTGGATGCGGCGCAGCCGGCCGGCGAGTTCAGCGTGGTAATGCCGCGCCGCCAGGGCGTGGAATACAGCGTCGATCACCAGATCGGCGCGGACGGCACCGACCGGCTGCTGATCCTGCACAATGACAACGCGGAGAACTTCGAGCTGGCAGTCGCGCCGCTGGCCGACCCGGCCGCCAGCACGCCGCTGATCGGGCACCGGGCCGATACCCGGCTGGTCGACGTCGACGCCTTCGCTGATTACCTGGCGGTCTACTACCGGCGGGACGGGCTTACCGGTCTGCGGATCATCCGCGGCGACGGCACCGAGCACGAGATCGCGTTCGGCGAGCCGGTCTACGAAATGCACCCTGGCTCCAACCCTGAGTACTACTCGGGCAAGTTCCGGCTGGGCTACGTGTCGCTGGTGACCCCGAACTCCGTCTACGACTGCGATATGGCGACCGGCGAGCTCGGCCTGCTCAGGCGGCAGCCGGTGCTGGCGCGCCCCGACGGCCGTGAGTACGACCCCGCCGACTATGAGCAGCACCGCGAGTGGGCCACCGCAGGCGACAGCACGCAGATCCCGATCTCGCTGGTCTGCCGCAAGGGAGCGCGGCGCGACGGCAGCGCCCCGTGCCTGCTCTACGGCTACGGCAGTTACGAGATCTCCATCGATCCGGGCTTCTCCATCTCCCGGCTCTCGCTGCTCGACCGCGGCTTCAGCTTCGCGATCGCGCACGTCCGCGGTGGCGGCGAGATGGGCCGTCACTGGTACGACGAGGGCAAGCTGCTGCGCAAGGCGAACACGTTTACCGACTTCATCGCGTGCGCTGAGCACCTGGTGAGCCAGGGCTGGACCGCGCCGTCACGGCTAGTGGCCCGGGGCGGATCGGCCGGGGGACTGCTGATGGGCGCCGTGGCGAACCTCGCCCCGCAGGACTTCGGCGGCATCGTCGCGCAGGTGCCGTTCGTGGACGCGCTCACCTCGATCCTTGATCCGTCGCTCCCGCTGACGGTCACGGAGTGGGAGGAGTGGGGCGACCCGCTGCACGACCCCAAGGCCTATGAGTACATCAAGTCCTACTCACCGTACGAGAACATCGGCGACCTGACCTATCCGCCGATCCTGGCCATCACGAGCCTGAACGACACGCGCGTGCTCTATCGCGAGCCGGCCAAATGGATCGCGAAGCTCCAGGCGGCCGGCCACGGTGGCCCGTTCCTGCTGAAAACAGAAATGGCGGCCGGTCATGGCGGCCGGAGCGGCAGGTACGACGCATGGCACGAGGAAGCCTTCGTCCTGGCCTGGATCGCCAGCACCGCCGGCGCCGCGGCTGCCTGAGCCCGCCGCTGCCTGAGCCCGCGGGAGCCTGCGCCCGCGGCTGCCTGAGCCTGCGAGAGCCTGAGCTGGCAGCGGCCCGAAAAAGCCTGCTGCTGCGGGCGGGTGTCACAGGCATGTCGACACCGGCCGTGGTCTGCTACCGCCTGTTTCCGCCTGCTCAGCGGCCTCAGCGGCCCCTTATGCCGGGCAGGCGCCCGGAGGACACAGACGATGTCTCGAAAGAATCAGCGAACCTCCGCCGGAACTCCGGTCCCGGCGGATTTGGCCCATGCGCGGCTGCCAGATACCATTTTCGCAGCTCAGACCCTATCCGACGGCAATGCCCTCGGGTCCGGGACGCGCGAATGGCCTGGCCGCCCGGCGACCCCGCGGCACGCCGGCTGGCCCAAAGGGTGTCATCGCCAGGGCGTTTTGCCGCAGAATGGTGCACGAGACGGGCAAGGGTGCGCCGCAAGTCCTTGCTGCTTAGACGCAGGATCGGGCGGAGGTGCGATGGTTCGCAGGGCAATCCTCGATCGCGGTACGCAGTCGACTGCGCACGCTGCGGGAGTCGAGGCCGCGCCCGGAGCACCAGACCCGGCCGGAGAGACGGCGGAGCGCAGCGGGTCGCGCTGGCGGGGATCGGGCGGCCGCTGGTTTGTCTGGGCTTCCCGCGCGGTGCTGTGGGCGGTTTTGCTGGTCATTGGCTATCGCGGCGTGACCGCGATAGTGACCGAGCCCAAGACGGCCGCTCCGGTCAGCGCCGCCCCCGGTGCCGCGGCGCACGGGTTCCCGGTCAGCCTGGCTGAGGCTTACGCGCTGCAGTTCGGTCAGGTGTACCTGAACTTCAGCCCGGCCACAGCGGTGCAGCGGGCCAGGCAGCTTGCCGTCTTTCTCCCGGCCGGATCCGATGCGCAGCTCGGCTGGAACGGCGCGGGTTCCCTGCAGCTGCAGTCCGAGCAGGTTGCCGGTATTACCGTGCGAGACTCTCAGCACGCCGTCGTGACGCTTCTCGTGCGGGCCAACGGCCGGCTGATGGAACTTGGCGTACCGGTCTACTCGGCAAATGGCGGCATGGCAATCTCGGCAGAACCGTCACTGCTCCCCCCGCCGGCTAACGCCGTACCACCGCAGACGCAGAGTACCTCCTCCGATCCAGCCACGGAGGCCGCGCTCAGCAGGCAGTTGCCCGCCTTCTTCGGCGCCTACGCCAGCGGTGATCCGGTCACCCTCGGCCGGTTTCTTGCCCCGGGTGCATCTGTCACGGGACTGGGCGGTGCAGTAACATACGGTTCCATTTCCGGGATTGACGTACCACCGGGCGGGGCGACGCGTCATATCACCGTCAGCGTGATCTGGAACTTCGCCGGACAGGCAAACAGGTCGTCGTCGGTCACCACCGCGCCGGCCGGACTCGAAATGACGTACCAGATGACCGTCGTCCAGCAAGATGGGAGCTGGTATGTCGCGGCAATCGGTCCATCGCCCCAGCCACTGGCGCCGCCATGATGAGAATTTCACTGAAAGCATGCGCCCGCTTGGCTCGTCGCACCCACCATCACCCCGGAGTAGATAGATGTCGTCGCACCTGATCATTACGGCATCCCCGGCAGCGCTGAGCACTACCGGCCTTGTGAGCTATTTGCAGGGTCTGTTCGGGCCGCTGTTCCTTGGGATTGTCGGTATCGTAGCTATTTTCTTTCTGTTCACTCGTGAGATAATCCGGTTCGTGCAGTTCGTCGTCCTTGCGGTAGCGATCGCTGTGATCTTCTACACCCCGAGCATCGTGCAAACGCTTGCTACCGGCATCGCGAACGCGCTCGGTGTCCACTGATATCCGCGCAGGCGGGAGGGGTGTAGCTGGTGGATCTGCCCACCTATACCAATATTTGGCGGATCGAGAAGCGGCTCTACAAG
>PMSW01000111.1 GCA_003168215.1 Actinomycetota bacterium | reverse complement strand
GGCCCAAACGTGAAGACCTAACCACCACATCGCAACACTCGACTAGCCCGCTGACCTGTGCCGACGCCGTCGATGATCGCCAGCGGTCGAGATCGCAGATTGACCGCAGGTGCCCCGTCTGTGGCCGTCATTCGCCGTTCGTTGGTGCACGCGGGGTGCACGAAGCTTGATCACCAGCTTGGAAGGCTGCGACTACACCTTGCCGGACCAGTGCTTATGCAGGTCATCGCCTACGCGTTGATCCCGTGAGTGACCGTGAGCGTCCCGGTCTTACCAGCCGATCGGACGCCACGGGCACGGGCCGTACCCGCCCAGTCGGCTCTTTGCGAACATCTATCAAAGTGATATCATTTCTATAGGTGGTCGGGTGACCGACACCGCAGGCGACAGGAGGCATCCCGATGCGCGCACCCGACGACAACACTACGGTGAGGATCCTCCTGCACCAGATGCGTCCCTGGCCACCCGCGTGGCGCAGGCCAGTGGAGGATCGGCCACCCTACGCCGTGTGGGTCATCGGGGGCCTGATCGTCTGGGCACTCCTCCTGGCTGGCTTCATGGTACGGGACCTGCACAGCACATCCCGTACCACCATCTGGGCCGTCTTCGCAGGCTGGTGCATCGGCGTGCTCGGTGCATCCATTGCCCGGAAAATCTACAGGTAAGGCGCCGTCCCTGCTCATCGTCGATCTCAGGCACCCGGCAGGTTGTCTGCGAACATCGACCCTGACCACCCGGCCGGCCGCCCAGCAGCGCTTCGCTCAGGCCGCAACCTCAAGAAGATTTCATGATCACTTGACATAGGAGCTTCGCCATCCGTGTGGCAACGGCGCCTCCAGCTGCGGATCCGGCGGCTGCTGTAGTCGAGGCCCCATGAAAGGGGTTAGCAGATAGGAGTGATCTGCTCGATTGCGCGACGCTGTTCCTCATCGTGTTCTGCTTTGTAAAGATCGACGGAGATCTGGCCGTTGAGCCAGAACTCTGGCGTGGTGCCGAGAGCCTTGCCAAGTCGAAGCGCGGTGGCAGGCGTGACGCCGCGGCGGCCGTTGACGATCTCGTTGACTGCCACGCGAGACATTCCAAGCTTGTCGGCGAGTGCACCCTGGGTGAGACCGAGCGGCTTGATGAACTCCTCGAGAAGCATCTCGCCGGGAGAAGTTGGCATTCGGTCGGTAGGGATCATCCTCATCGGGCTTCCTCCTCTCAGTGATAGTCAGCTATCTCGACATTGGTTGCGCCCGCGTCCGTCCAGGCGAAGCAGACCCTGTACTGATCATTGATCCTGATCGAGTACTGGCCCTCACGGTCACCCTTCAGCTTCTCCAGCTGATTGGCGGGCGGAGCGCGAAGATCATTTAGTTGGACGGCCTGGCTTATCTGGTCCAGCTTGCTGCCGACGGGCGCCCATGCGTCCAAAGACACGCGGCCACAGGCCCACGCCGGATGGGTCATCATCGGCGCCCCGGACGGCGGCCTCATCCAGCACAGCCGCTACAGGCCATACGGCGGCAGGCTGTCCCGGTCAGCCGCCCGGGCCCACGCCACCGGCACGCCCCTCGCAGCGGCCGACGCGGCGGCCTCCTCCGCCAGCCGGGTCTTCCCGATCCCCGCCTCACCCGTGCACAGCACCAGACGGCCGCCACCCGCCAGGGCATCATCCAGCAGCAGCATGACCCGGGCCAGCTCGCGGTCACGGCCCACCATCGGCCACTTCGCTGATCCACATCGGCATAGGCAGGCTCCCGGGCCTGGCGGACGAAGGTGGCCAAGTCATCTCGGATCGAGTCCAGGTCCACCACGCCCTCGAGCCCGGCCGCGAACGCGGGTCAGTACTGCGTCAGCGTCATACAGTGCCCGGTTGAACCGCCGGTCCACTGACCCGACAGAATCGGCCAATATGCGCATCACCAGCAATGCGCCTGCCTAACCAACTGTGCAGTTACCGTGGAGGGCCGGGACGCTGAGATAGCCTCAGCGCTGTCGGATCTGGCCGCTCACGGCGACGCGGCTCGGCTTCCGAAGTCGATCGTGAGCAGGCATTGATGCCACTTGTCTTGTGCAGTCTGGACCACGAGGTGTGCGGTGACTGAACTGACGGTCTCCCAGGTGGGGGAGGATGAGCGGCCGACAGCCCTGGATACGCTGGTCCTGGCCTTCGCCGCCGATCCGGTAGAACGGTGGTTGTACCCGCAGCCAGAGAGTTACCTCGGGTCTTTCCCGCGGTTCCTGGTTGCCTTCGGTGGCCGGGCATTCGATGAGCAGACTGCCTGGAAGATCGGTCAGGGCTCAGCCGTGGCCCTGTGGCTGCCTCCTGGTGTCGAGCCCGACTCCGACTTCCTCGTCGCTACCCTGACCGGCACCGTTGCCCCAGATCAGCATGACGTCATGTTCGCGGTGCTGGGACAGATGGAGGAAGCTCATCCGACCTATCCGCATTGGTATCTGCCGTGGCTCGGCGTTGATCCTGCCGTGCAAGGCCGCGGGCTCGGGACGCAACTGCTGCGTCCGTGCCTGGCTGTCGTTGACCAGAGTCACCTGCCCGCATATCTGGAGACCCCGAACCCGCGCACCATCTCCTTCTATGAGCGGCTGGGCTTCGAGGTCACCGGCCAGGCTCAGGCCGGGAGCTGCCCCCCGATTACGTGCATGCTGAGGGAGGCACGATGATGTGGGCCTGGCACTGATGCTGCACGCTGGTTGCTGCCGATGGCTGTGACCTGGGAAGGTTCCTATCTCCATAGGCTCATGGTGCACCACGTGTGCGTCTCCTGCGAGACTTACTTACCCGGCTGGAACGGCGTCAGGCCGCGGCCCGGGGTGCGCAGGCGGGCGGCGAGCACCGTGATGGCCGCGATCAGCCCGGCCAGCGACACGACAGCGAAGATGCTCTGGTAAGTCCAGTCCAGCGCGCCGTGCTTGTGCCAGCTGGGGAACTCGACGATCTCGAACAGGCACAGGATGCCGGTGATATCACGCCGGCGGTGACGCGACCGCTGCGCAGCGGCCAGCCGGCCAGCAGGAACAACAGACCGAAGACGACGGCAAAGCCTGCTCCCCAGGGATCCTTACCCAGCCCGATGATTACCGCGCTGCCGACTTCCCCAGGGCCAGCAGGCCGGCGATCCTGGTCAGGACGGTGAGCTTACGATCGTTCATGGTTACCTCCGGTGGAATCTGCTTGTCACGCCACGATGCGTCCGCGCAGTTCCCGGCCAGAAGAGGCGCCTTCCCGATCACGCCGGGAAAATCTCGCCAGCCGAGCCGATCCGCCTGCCTTAGCTAAGGCATAGTGGCTAATAGAGTTATTATACAGTAATTGCAGTATGCAATTAAAATGATAGAGGGCGAGCGTGGAAGAGCACCTGGTGGATGAGGCCGCGGTGGACGCGGTGCTGACGGCGAGCCGGACGCTGGTCGCCGTGGCCACCATGTCGCTGGGTGCCGCGGCGGAAGACACGACGATCGCCCAGTACCGGGCACTGGTGGTGCTGGCGTCGCGCGGCCCGCAGCGGATGGTTGACCTCGCCGCTGCGCTGGGAGTGACGCCGTCGACGGCAGGCCGGATGTGCGACCGGCTGGTGCGCAAGGGGCTGATCCGCCGGCAGCGGGCACGGGCGGACCGCCGGGCCGTGCAGGTCTCGATCACCCCGGCCGGCCGGCAGGTCGTCGACCAGGCAACCGCGCGCCGCCGGGCGCTGATCGCCGGTATCTTGCGCAAGCTCCCGCCCCGGCAGCAGCCCGCGATCGCCAAGGCCCTGCAGGCATTCGCCCGGGCCGCCGGGGAGATCCCCGACAGCCAGTGGCCCGCAGATCCCGCGGACCCGCAGCCGGCGGGGCGCGGCGGCGCGGCAGCGCGATCATGACCGGCAGCATCCCGGCGCCCACGAGGCAGCGGCTCCGGTGGACCGGGCGGGCGGGCGGCTGGCTGCGCGGCTCGCGCGGCGGGCTGCTGGCCGTCGCGCTGGTCGTGGGGGCGGGGTCCGGGCTGGGCGCGGTGGCGTTCCGGTACCTGATCTACTTCGTCACCTGGCTGGCCACCGGGCACGTCGAGTTCGGCCAGCAGGGCCGCGTCCCCAGTTCCCATCTGCCGTGGCTCGGGCCGGCCTTCATGGTGGTGGTCCCGGTGATCGGCGGGCTGATCTACGGGCCGCTGATCTACAAATACGCCCGCGAGGCCCGCGGCCACGGCGTGCCCGAAGTCATGATCGCCGTCGCCGAGGAAGGCGGCCGCATCCGGCCCCAGGTCGCCGCCGTTAAATCGGTCGCCTCCGCCATCTGCATCGGTGTCGGAGGATCGGTCGGCAGGGAGGGCCCGATCGTCCAGATCGGCTCCGCGCTGGCCTCCAGCCTCGGCCAGCGGGTGCGCATGCCGGAGAACAGGCTGCGGATCCTGGTCGCCTGCGGCGCCGCCGGCGGCATCGCGGCCACCTTCAACGCGCCGATCACCGGCGTGTTCTTCGGCGTGGAGATCATCCTGCGGGAGCTATCAGCCGAGGCGGTGTTCACCGTCATGCTGTCGGCGATGGTCGCCGACCTGCTCAGCCGCCAGTTCCTCGGCGATGCCCCGTTCCTGTCCGGGCTGCCGGCCGGGATAACGCTGCACCACCTGACCACCTACCTGCTGATAGCCGGCCTCGCGGTCGTCGCGGCCCTGATCGGCCTGACCTTCTCTAAGGTCCTGTACGCGACGGAGGACCTGTGCGACCGGCTGTGGACGAACCGTCCCGAGTGGGCCCGGCCCGCGGTCGGCGGCATCTTGCTCGGGCTGCTGCTGCTGGCCCTTCCGCAGATGTACGGGGTCGGCTACCCGGTCCTGTACAAGGCCGTCGGCGGCAGCTACGCCCTGTGGTTCCTCATCATCCTCGCCGCCGGGAAAATCATCGCCTGCAGCCTCACCATCGGCATCGGCGGATCCGGCGGCGTGTTCGCCCCGTCGCTGTTCATCGGCGCCACCTCCGGCATGGCCTTCGGCGAGATCACCCGCCATGCCATCGGCCCGGCCGCCGGGCAGCCCGCCCTCTACGCGGTCGTCGCGATGGGCGCCGTCTTCGCCGCCGCGGCAAGGGCGCCGCTGACCTCGGTCGCCAGCGTCGTGGAGATGACCGGCGACTTCACCCTCACCCTGCCCGTCATGCTCGCCGTCGCCATCGCCACCGCCACCTCCCACGGACTCAGCTACGGCACCATCTACACCACCAAGCTGCTGCGCCGCGGCACCGACCTCGACCACGCCACCTCCGCCGACCCGTTCGAGGACCTCACCGCTGCCGACGCCATGCGCCCCTTCCCCGCGCCCGTATCCGCAATGCCCGAGCCACCCGGACCACCCGGAACGGACCTCAAGTCCCTACCGGGGCCGGTAATCGGGCGGCACGAACCGCAGGTCCTGTTCGCCAGCGAATCCCTCACCCAGGCCCTGCGCCAGCTGGAACTGTACGGCCGCGGCGGCCTGCCGGTCCTCGCCGACGACGGGCAGCACGTCCAGGGCTGGATCACCAGCCTCAACGTGCTGCAAGCCATCGCCCGCCAGGTCAGCGCCGCCCAGGCCACCGCATATCAGGCACCCGGAGCCCGCGGGCCGAACCCCTCCGGCCCGCAGGATGATCTCCGCGAGGCACCGGACCCGCTGGATAGCTACCAGCTGCTCGAGGTCACCATCCCGGCCGGCTCGCCCTCCGCCGGCCAGCCGCTCGGCGACATCACCTGGCCGCCCGGCTGCGTCCCGGTCACGGTCGTGGATAACGGCACCCTGCGCGATCCCGATCCCGGCATCATTCTCGCCCCCGGCGACCACATCAACCTGCTCGCTCCCGCAGCACGCAATCCAGAGTCATCACGCCCGCGCGGCGAACCGGGCAGCCAGCAAGGCGAGCATCCCGCAGATGCGCGGCCAACCGGGCAGGCGCTGCGTCCCGAAGACGGCGGCCAGCGCCCGCGGCCGCCGCAGTGATGCCGGGCGCAGCCGGGCATGTGCCTTGCTTAACTGATGTCGTGACGTTGCCCGGGAATGCCGTGCCAAAGCCGCATCCCTGGCTGCAGCCATCCGGGGCGGCTCTCCGGGCGGCCGCGTGGCGCCGGCGGCTGCCCGGCGCCCGCTGGGGAGCTCGCCGCCGTCGCGGCCCGGCGGTGCGATCGGGGTGCTGGCCCGTTACGGCATCTCGGCTGCGTTCCCGCATGCGGCCGGGTCCTTTGACTGGGCCACGCCGGCAATCAGCGTGGCCGGGTGCGCCATGACTGGTTGTTGTGGCCTCCGGCCTCTTCGTGGCAGCGGCGGGCGCTTCATCGCTGGTCATCAGCCCGGGCGGGCGGCAGCGGCTTTGGCGGCCAGGACGGCGGTGGTGAGTGCGGTGATGTCGTAGCTGCCGTAGTGCCGGCGGCCGTTGATGAAGAAGGTCGGGGTGCCGGAGACACCGCTGAGGTCGGCGGAGTCGACGTCCTCGGCGATCCGCGCGGCGCCAGCGCGCTTGCGGAGGTGCTCACCGAATCGCTCGCTGTCGAGCCTGAGGTTGCCAGCGTAGCGGATCAGGTCGCGCAGCTGGAGGCGGTCTTGATGGCGCAGGAGCAGGTCGTGCATCTCCCAGAAAGCGTCCTGGGCGGCGGCGGCTTCGGCGGCCTCGGCTGCGAGCTGGGCATGGGGGTGGACATCGCCCAGCGGCAGGTGCCGCCACACGTAGCGGACGTCACCGTGGCCGGCCAGCAGTCCCCGGAGGACGGATTCGGCCTGGCCGCAGTAGGGGCACTCGAAGTCGCCGTACTCCACGATGGTGACCGGTGCCCGCGCGGGGCCGCGGATGCGGTCGCGGCCCGGGTCGACCGGGGCGCCGAGGTCGGTGATGAGCTCGGCGGTGCCGAGCGCGGCCCGAATCTGCAGCCGGGCCGGAAGCAGGCGGGTGGCCCGGAAGACCAGCCAGGTGACCGCGGGCGCGGCGACCACGGTGGTCAGAACGCCGAGCTTGGCCTCCTGCA
>PMSW01000121.1 GCA_003168215.1 Actinomycetota bacterium | reverse complement strand
GCCGCGCTGGTCCTCGCCGCGCCGGTCCTCGCCGCCCCGGTCCCGGCGTACGATCTGGGTGTGGTCTGTGTGCTCGCCGTATCCGACGAGGTCGACGAAGGGCTGTACGCCGACCTCGGCCCGGTGCGTGCCGCCGAGCTGGTGGTGGCCTGCGGGGACCTGCCGTTTGAGTACCTGGGCTACCTGATGAACGGCCTCGACGTGCCGCTGGTGTTCGTGCCCGGCAACCATGACCCAGATCTTTCCGGATACCGCCATTCGCGGGCGGGACTGACCCTGCGGGCCGGACTGCCCGCCCGGGCACCCTGGCCGGACGGCGCGGTGAACGCTGACGGCAGGATCGTCGATGTCGCGGGCCTCCGGTTCGCCGGCCTGGGCGGCTGCCGCCGGTACGGCAGCGGGCCGAACCAGTACAGCGACCACCAGCTGGCGGGACGGGCCAGATCGCTCCGCCGTCAGGCGCGGTGGCACCAGTTGCGTGGCAGGCCGCGCGTCGACGTGCTGCTGACCCATGCTCCGCCGCGGGGCGTCGGCGACGGCGCTGACCCGCCGCACTGGGGATTCACGGCACTGCACGGACTGGTCGCCGGGCTCCAGCCGGTCATGCTGCTGCACGGGCACGTGCTGAGTTACGACGCGGCCACCTCGCAGCGGCAGCTTGGTGCCACCGCTGTGCGCAACGTCGCGGGGCGGCATCTGCTCGATATCCGGCCGGGCGGCGGCGGCGCCGTCCGGCCGAGTCCTGGCCGCGATCATGCCCGCTGAGACCGGGTTCCCCCGCGCCGACGTCGAGAACGACTTCCTGCGCGCTCGGCGGCGCCAGGTGCTGGCCCGGCTGGCCCACCGGCTACGCCGGGAGCCGGATGACGTCAACCTGATCCTCCCGTTCGACGAGGTAGTCGCGGCCCTCGGGATGCAGGGCGAGCGATCGCTTGGCCTGCAGACCATCCAGCTGGAAACCGTGGTCGGCACGGTCGACTCGCGGCGCGATTTCGACCGCCGGTTCCGGCCCACCTCCAGCCGGGTGCGGGCACGGTGGGAGAACCTCGCGCTGGCGCAGCGGCGCGGGGAGTCGATCCCGCCGATTGACGTCTATCGCATCGGCGACATGCACTTCGTGCAGGACGGTCATCACCGCGTCTCGATCGCGCTGGCAACCGGCCAGAAAACCATCGACGCCTACGTCACCGAGGTGCTGACGGCGATTTCGGCCGATGGCGTCCATAACCGGGGCGACCTGCTCGTGAAGAGCTACGAGCGCCTCTTCCGGGCCAGGGTGCCGCTGCCGCCGCAGGCATACGCCAAGATCAGCTTCAGCGACCCCTGGTCGTTCGCGGAGCTTGGCGGTGCGGTGGAAGCATGGGGTTTCCGCTGCATGCAGGACGAGCGTGCCTTCATGGACCGGGCCGAGGTCGCGCGCCGGTGGTTCGCCGAGGAGTACCGCCCGGTCGTGCGCATGCTGCGCGCGGCCGACCTGATCGGCTCTCGCACCGAGGCCGAGGCCTACCAGCGGGTGGCGCGCGAGCGGTACCGCCTCATCCGCACTCACGAATGGAGCGATGAGGTCATCGAGCGCCTGCGTCGCGAGGTTAAGTAGCCGCGTCGCGAGGTCAGGTAGCGGCCGGGCCCGCCGTCGCCGCAGGCTCGGTGCCCAGTGTCAGGTTCTTGCCGGTGTCCGGATCGAAGACGTGCATTGACCGGATGTCGGCCCACAGCTCGGCATCGTCTCCCTCCTTGATGCTGGTGACCGCATTCAGCCGCGCGGTCACTGTCTCGGCGCTCGCGCCGATGTCGCCAGCGCCGGAATCCGCCGCGAGATCCGCGAGCTGGTCGGTAGTGGCGGACAGGCCGCCGTCCTGGGTGAAGTAGACGAAGACGTCCGAGCCCATCGACTCGACGACGTCGATGGTGGAGTGGAACGTGACTCCGTGGCCTCGCTCGTCCGGCTGGACGAGCGACGCGTCCTCGAAATTCTCCGGGCGGATGCCCACGATGACCTGGCGGCCGGCATTCGCGCGCTCCAGCGTCTGCTTCAGCTGCGGAGTAACCGGAAGGTCGCCGATCGCGGTGCGCAGGCTGCCCTCCTCCAGGGTGCCGGCCATGAAGTTCATCGCGGGCGAGCCGATGAAGCCGGCCACGAAGAGATTGATCGGGTTCTCGTACAGCTCATGCGGGGAGCCGACCTGCTGCAGAATGCCGCTGCGCATCACCGCGAGCCGGTCGCCCAGGGTCATCGCCTCGGTCTGGTCGTGCGTGACGTACACCATGGTGGTGCCGAGCCGCTTCTGCAGCTTGGACACCTCGGTCCGGGTCTGCACGCGCAGCTTGGCGTCCAGGTTNNAGCGGCTCGTCCATCAGGAACACCGAAGGATCGCGGACGATCGCCCGGCCCATCGCGACCCGCTGCCGCTGGCCGCCGGACAGGTTGGCCGGCCGGCGGTCCAGGTGCTGGGTCAGGTCAAGGATCCGCGCTGCCTCATTGACCTTCTCGTCGATGGTGGCCTGCGGCGTCTTCGCCAGCTTGAGCGCGAAGCCCATGTTCTGCCGCACGGTCATGTGCGGGTAGAGCGCGTAGCTCTGGAAGACCATCGCGATGTCGCGGTCCTTCGGCGCGGCGTTGTTCACCACCTTGCCGCCGATGCGCAGCTCGCCCTCGGTGATGTCCTCCAGGCCGGCGATCATGTTGAGCGTCGTCGACTTCCCGCAGCCGGACGGGCCGACCAGGATGACGAACTCGCCGTCGGCGATGTCCAGCGAGATCTTGTCGACCGCCAGCGCGCCATCCGGGAAGCGCTTGGTCACCTGGTCCAGAACGATTTCAGCCACTGTTACTCCTTCTCATGCCTCAGCTAGCCCTTGACCGCGCCTGATGTCAGCCCAGCGACGATCCTGCGCTGGAAGAACACCACGAAGATGATGATCGGGATGGTGATGACCACCGCGGCGGCCGCGATGGGGCCAGTCGGAACCGTGAACTGCGAGCTGCCGCTGAAGTAGGCCAGCGACGCCGGCGCCGTCCGGGAGGCGAGCGTCGAGGTGAACGAGATCGCGAACAGGAACTCGTTCCAGCAGGCGAGGAAGACCAGGATCGACGTGGTGACCATTCCCGGTGCCGCCAGCGGCGCGATGACCTTCACGAACGCCTGGAAGGGCGTGGCGCCGTCGATCTTGGCGGCCTTCTCGAGTTCCCAGGGGATCTCACGGAAGAACGCCGACAGCGTGTAGATGCCGAGCGGCAGGCCGAAGGCAACGTAGGGGATGATCAGGCCCGGCCACGTGTTGAACAGGCCAAGCGAGCGCTCAATGTTGAACATGGGGGTCACCAGCGAGATCGCCGGGAACATCGCGATCAGCAGCGCCATCCCGATCAGCACGGCCTTGCCGGGGAACCGCAGCCGGGCGACGGCGTAGGCCGCCATGGAGGCCAGCACGACGGCGATGAGCGTCGAGATGAGGCCGATGCCGATCGAGTTGATCAGCGGCCTGATGAACTGCGAGGTGTGCAGGATCCCGGTGTAGTTCCCCCAGGTCCACTGCCTCCCTGCGGGGAGGAAGGATGGATCGAGGACCGCCGCCGGGGTCTTGAAGGACAGCGAGACCATCCAGAGCACCGGGATCAGCGCGAGCACCACGACGACCGTGTTCGCCGTTCCCCAGCCGGTCTTCTGCCGGCCGGTCGTGGCCATAGCCATCAGTGCCTCACCTTCCCAGGTCCGAGCCGGGGGCTGCCGTGCCGAAGCCCCTAATGAACAGGAATGCGATGATCGCCACGCAGATGAAGATGAGGATCGAGATCGCCGACCCGATCCCCAGGTTCAGCGCGTTGAACAGGTTGTCGTAGCCGAGGATCGAGACCGACCCGGTGTTGTTGGTGCCGCCGGTCAGGATGAAGATGCTGTCGAATATCCGGAACGAGTCCAGCGTCCGGAAGAGCAGCGCGACCAGGATGGCCGGTTTCATCAGCGGCAGCGTGATCTTCGTGAAGCGCTGCCAGGCGGTGGCGCCGTCCACCATGGCTGCCTTCTGCAGGTCCTCGGGCACCAGGGAGAGCCCGGCCAGCAGCAGCAGCCCCATGAACGGCGTGGTCTTCCAGACCTCCGCCAGGATGATGACGGCAATTGCCTTGTATTCCGAGGTCAGCGGCGCGCTGTTGTTGAACAGCGCGGAAAGGTAACCCTCGTTGGGCGTCCATGCGTACTGCCAGCCGTAGGCGGCGGCGACCGTCACGATCCCGTAGGGGATGAGCGCGGCGGTACGGACCGTGCCCCGGCCGAACAGCGTCCGGTGCATGACCTGGGCCAGGATCATGCCGAGCACCAGCGTGATCGCGACAGAGAAGATCGTGATGACAACAGTCACCTTCAGCGCCTGCCACCAGTACGGCGAGCTGAGCACAGCGGCGTAGTTGCCCAGTCCGACGAACTTGATGTCTTGCGGGAGCTCCAGGTTGTAGCGCTCCAGTGACAGGTAGATGGCGTAGCCGACCGGGTAGGCGGTGACGGCGATCATCACGATGACCGCCGGGGCGCACAGCATCCAGCCGAGCCTGCGCTCAGCCCGCGCGCCCTCCGAGAGCTGCCGCTTGCGCCCTTCCTGTTCCTCCTTGACGGCTTCGGTGCCGGCCGCGACTTGCGCGCTCAGGCTCATCGGGGTCTTCCTTCCGTCGTTACCAGCCGGTCGCCTGCTGTGCGGCGGCTCACGGGATCAGGCCCTTCGATTGCAGGGCGTTGTTGAGCTGGCTGACCATCGACTGCTCCGTGCCCGTCGGGTTGATGCCGCTGGCCGGCGAGATCAGGTGCGAGATGTCGATGGACACGACCTGGTACACGGGCGTCTTCGGCCGGACGCTCGCGTGCTGAAGCGCGCTCAGGATGTCGGCGTGGAACGGGTAGTCCTTGAACAGCGCCGGATCGTTGTAGAGGCTGGTGATCGTGGGCGGGACGCCGCCGACGTCGGCACCGATGATCTGATTCTGCTTGTCCCGCAGGCACAGCGCGGCCTGGAAGGCGAGCGCCTTGTGCTGGGAGTACGCGCTGACCGCGAGGTCCGTGCCGCCGATCGTCACCTTGGCCGGCACGCCGGGGGTGACCTCCGGGTAGAGCGCCCACTTGAAGGTCTTGAACAGCTTCGGGTTGTCCAGCTTCATCGCCGGATACACGAACGGGTAGTTCAGCTCGAAGGCGGCCGTGCCCGCCTCCATCGCGAGCCGGTTCTGGTTCTCCATCTGCACATCCAGCGACGGGTCGGCGCCCGGGCCGGTGGCGAGCTGCTTCATGATCGACATGGCCTTGACTGCGGGCGCGCCCAACGTCACCTTGGTCGCGTTCGGGTTCAGGATGGTGCCGCCCGCGCTGGCCACCATCGTGTTGAACCAGACGGTCGCGCCCTCGTACTGCGCACCCTGGATCTCGATGTAATGCGGCTTGCCCTCCTTGGCCAGCTGCGCCGCGTCGGCCAGCATCTGCGCCCAGGTCTTCGGCGGGTTCGGCACCTCGGCGGAGTTGTACCACAGCAGCTGGGTGTTGCTGTTGTCCGGCACCGCATAGAGCTTGCCCTTCCAGAGCGCGGTGTCCAGGGCCGGCTTGAGCGTGCCGTTCTCGGCCGCCGCCTTGTTGGCACCTGTCCACGGCTCGGCCCAGCCGGCCTGGGCGAACTCGGCCTCCCAGGTGACGTCCAGGCCCATGATGTCGATCGTGTCGTCGTGCGCGGCCAGCCGCCGGACGAGCTGCTGCCGCTGTCCGTCGGAGGCGGTGGGAAGTTCCTGGTAGGAGATCGTGTACTTGCCGTGGCTTTGCGCGCTGCAGTTGTTGATGGCCTGCTGGGTGGCGCCGGAGTTGTCCGGGTAGAAGTAGAAGTTCAGCGTCACCGGGCCGCTGGACGCACCAGCCGTACCGCAGGCCGCGAGCGCGCTCGCGGCTAGCGCGGCACCCGCAAGTCCGATGCCCAGGCGCCGCGCCTGGGCACCTCGCCGCCCGCGGGCACGACGCTCGGATGTGCTCCGTCGGCGGCCGCCACTGCTCATCATTCCTCCAGCACGTAGTCGACTCCGGTACACCGCGAACGGGCATGCGCCCGAGCGCGCCTGTGCCGGCGAGTTCGTCAATACCCCGGCAGGCCCACGCCTAACACGGGACACACGTTCCCTCGCGAGCCTGGCCATTATGCGACCCATTCCATCCGGCACGCATTTTGCCCGCCGAGCCTGATATCGGACACCCGCCGGAATGCGTGCGACCTTGACCTGCCGCGTTCATCCGGCATGCGGCTAGCGTCTGCCGCGAAGAGGTGCGAAGGTCCGCCGCCCGGCAGGTCTAGCCCTGGCCGGGCGGAACTCGATCGCCGCACGATTCGCAACGGGAGCTGCTGGCGGATTGGCCTGACTTTGGCTCCGTGCAGCAGTGCGCACAGCCGCCGGGCACCCTCGCCACCGCTGTGCTCAAGCGGCTGGCGCACGGTACTCAGATTGAGCAAGGCGGCCGACTCGATGTCGTCGAATCCCACCACGGACAACTTGCCCGGCACCGGGAACCCGCGCCGCTCCGCGGCGCTGAGCACGCCCATAGCCTGGGTGTCCGAGGCAGCGAAGATCGCGGTTGGCGGGTCAGGCAGCCGGAGTAGCTGATCGGCAAGCTCCGCTGCGACCGCGGGGCCATGCGGTCCGAGCCGGACAAGCTCTGGGTCAGGGTCGATACCGGCGGCGGCGAGCTCACGCCGGTATCCCAGCAGCCGCCGCCTGGACGAGGTAAAGCCGAGGTCTGGCTCCCCGCGGGGGATGGCATCGCCGACGAACCCGATCCGCCGGTGGCCGAGTTCCAGCAGGTGCGCGGTCGCCAGCCGTCCGCCCGCCATGTCATCGATGATCGTCTGCGGCACGCCCGCTGCCACCGCGTCCACGGTCACCAGCGGGATGGCGCCCCGGTGGAACGCCTCGAGATGCTGCTTGTCGAGGTAGATCGACACGACGATCACGCCATCGGCCCGGTGCCTGGCCGTCAGCGCGGCCAGGTGGTGATCGCGCTGCTCCCGCGTATCGACGTTGCAGACGATCGTGTCGTAGCGCTGCTCGTCCAGCACCGCGAGGGCGCCGGCCAGCCGGGCCACGGTCGACGGCCTGGTCAGGTGCGGCACCAGGATGGCCACCGTGCGCGCGCTGCCGCGGGACAGCGCCGCGGCGAGGTGGCTCGGCCGGTATCCGAGCCGCTTGATAACTTCCAGGACCTTCAGCCGGGTCGATTCCCGTACGTTCACGCCGCCATTGAGCACGCGGGAAACGGTGCCCGTGCCCACGCCCGCCGTCGCGGCAACATCCGCGATCGTCGGGCGATCAGGCGTGCGCACAGGCACCTCCGATGAACGGAATCGCGCCCTTTTGGAAACGATTCCAATCTGGATCTGGCTCATTCTCACTCCGCCCCGGCACTCCGTCAAGGGTCCCCCCGCGGGGCACGCCCCGTTCAATGCCCGGGCCAGTGGCAGGCGGGCCGGTAGGCTCCGAATCCTGCGGCCGCGCATCCCGCGGGGCCCCGGCCTTACGGAGATTCCATGCCCCTTTTCGCTAAGCCGTCCGGTGCTTCTGCCACCTGGGAGCCCCAGGCAGCCGACGGCAGGCTGGCGCAGACCGCCGGTGCCGACCCCGCCGGGGTGTTTACCTCGGATCTATCGGTCTCGGAGTACGTCCTGCTCGGCGAGGCCGGCTTCGAGCCGCTGGGCTTCGTCGTCGGATCGTCCATTTACCACGTCGGGCTGCAAGTCGGCCGCTGGTCCCAGAATCAGGAACTGCAGGTCCTTACCCAGGCGATGTACAGCGCCAGGGAGCTGGCCATGGCCAGGATGCGCGCCGAGGCGGATCATCTGGGTGCTGACGGGATCGTCGGAGTGCTGCTCCGGATGCAGATGTATGCCTGGGGACAGGACGTCCTTGAGTTCGTCGCCACCGGCACCGCGGTCAAGGCCATGGCCGGCACCGGCGCGCACCGTGCCCCGGATGGCCGGGCCTTCACCTCGGACTTGTCGGCGCAGGACTTCTTCCGCCTGCTGGCCGCCGGCGCCGTGCCTGTTGCCTTCGTCCTGGGCACGTGCGTCTACCACATCGCGCACCAGTCGGTCATGCAGACCATCCGGCAGGCCGGCCAGAACCAGGAGATGGTGCAGTTCACCCAGGGCGTCTACGAGGCGCGCGAACTGGCGCTGGTCAGGATGCAGGCCGAAGCGCACGAGGCCAAGTCGTCGGGCATCGTCGGGGTCACAGTGGCCGTCGCCAACCACGTCTGGGGTGCCCATGCCACCGAGTTCCTGGCAACCGGCACCGCCATCCGCCGCCTGAGCGAGGAGCACCGGCTGCCAGAGACGTCACCCAAGCCCACCTTCACCCTCGGCCTCGACCGCTGAGGGCGCCGGTCCCCGCCAGCCGCCCGATCCCGCCAGCCGCTTGATCCCGCCAGCCGACCAGGTTGCACCCGGCGATCCTGGCTGCCCATTCGCAACCCGATGGTCGTGACTTTCCTGGGGTAGCGCATGTCCGCCCACATGCTGAACATTCGCGAGCAGAAAGGACCGGGCGCCGCGAACTCCTTAGTAACGGCTCACGGCACGTCAGTAACGGCTCACGGCACGGCCGTTGCTGATCTCAGCCCGATGCGGGCATGCAATTCCCTGAGCATATTCTCGGTCAGCGAGAAGTGCTCGGCCGCTGCCTGCGCGGCCAGATCAGGGCTGCCCGCGATGACCGCCTCGGCGAGCGCGGGATGCTGCCGGATCGCGCGGTGACGGACTTCGGGTGAGTACGGCTCGGCGTCGAAGCCGAGGCTGACCTCCCGGCGGATCCGGGCGCTCAGCTCGACTAGGTGCCGGTTATGCGCGGCTGCGGCGATCGCCTGATGCAGCGCGTGATCAGCCATCCTGGAGGCATCCCTGGTGGTCGCTTTCGCGTACGAGTCGATGGCCTCGCGGATAGCCGCCACGTCCTGGTCATCACGCCGCTCGGCTGCCGTCCGGGCGATCAGCTGCTCGATCAGCTGGCGGAACTCGAGCAGCTCGGTAAGGTCCTGCCAGGCAGGCACGAGTGTCCGGCGGATCATCTCGTCGGAGTCGGGCCCCATGTCGGCGGCAACGAATGTCCCGCCGCCGCGACCGCGCCTGGTCCGTACGTAACCGGACGCCTGCAGCCGCTGGATGGCCTCCCGCACGGTCGTCCGGCTCACTTCCAGCATGGCGGCGAGCTCTCGCTCGGTCGGCAGCCGCTCGCCGGAGACGAACTCGCCGAGCGCGATCGCGGTCACGAAACGCTCAGCGACGCGCTCGCCCGCGCTGCGCATGGGCATCGGCGTCAGCAGCGCGCCGAAGGGTTCATCGGTAACAGGCACGGCCCTGATTCCGCCTCTCTATCGGGACGTTCGCTGATGGGCTGGCAGCAGCCCGGGGACCGCCACAGGCAGGCCGGCACGCACGAACCCGGCGATGAGCTCTGGCGTCCGTTCCCGCGCGGGATGCTGCCCGGCGATCAGCGGGCTCGGGGAAGGAGAAGGCGGTCACCCGGAGCGGCCCACCGCGGCCGCATCCATAGCCGCATCCCCGCAGGCCAGGCAGGGAGCGCCATGACGCCCTGCTACCCAGGGTCTGATTTTTGATTTTGGAAGCTATCTTTGTGAACTTCATCTTGTGTGTCAATAGATGATATTCGTGGCTGATGTGATGAATGGCGGTAGCTCACCGGGCCGCGGATCGGCTCAGGGCCGGGCAAAGCGGCTGCTCAGCGCGGAGGCTCAGTGCAAGGCGGCCGAACTCGCCAGCTGCAGCTGGGGCGAGGGTCGTCAGCTAGATCGCGGGCCAGGCGTGCACAGGCTCGTTGGAGTGCATGTGCTCTAGGTAGCGCTGCGTCATCTGCCGCAAGGCCTCGGGCCTGGCGAGCTTGCCGGAGGCTTCCAGCGCATGCACCGCCCCGGTCTGCCAGGTGGCGCCGTTCCGGCCGGTCAGGCAGCGCTGCTCGATGATGCCAAGCAGCCGGTCCGCCTCGGCGCCGTCGGAGCCCCACCGGCTCAGGCCCTCCCTGGCGAGCGGCAGCAGCCGGCGCAGCGTGAGCTCGGTGACCGGTACCTCGCCGAGGCCTGGCCAGTAGAGCCGGGCGTCGATGCCGTGCCTGGCTGCTTCCAGCAGATTGTCATTGGCGACGGCGAACGACATCTGAGTCCAGACCGGCCGCTCCGCCTCCGCCAGCATGCGGATCAGGCCGTAGTAGAACGCGGCATTGGCGAAGGTGTCGGCGACAGTCGGGCCGGCCGGCAGCACCCGGTTCTCCACCCGCAGGTGCGGCTGGCCCGCCGCCACCGCGTACACCGGGCGGTTCCACCGGTAGACGGTGCCGTTGTGCAGCGTCAGCTCCGCTAGCTGCGGAGCGGCGCCGGAGTCCAGCGTGGTCACCGGATCCTCGTCATCGCACAGTGGCAGCAGCGCCGGGAAATAGCGCAGGTTCTCCTCGAACAGGTCGAAGACCGAGGTGATCCACCGCTCGCCGAACCAGACGCGCGGCCGTACCCCCTGTGCCTTGAGTTCTTCCGGCCGGGTGTCGGTCGCCTGCTGGAACAGCGTGATGCGGGTTTCCGCCCACAGCTCATGGCCGAACAGGAACGGCGAGTTCGCGCCGAGCGCGACCTGCACGCCGGCCAGCGCCTGCGCGGCGTTCCAGTACCTGCCGAACCCCTCCGGGCTGACCTGCAGGTGGAACTGGACGCTGGTGCAGGCGGCCTCCGGGGCGATCGTGTCGATGTAGGTTTCCAGCCGCTCGGCGCCCGCGATCGAGATGCCCATCTCCTCGCCGCGGGCAGCGAAGATCTGCTCGTTCAGCAGCCGGTAGCGCGGGTTCGTCGAGATGGCACCCTCGTCAACGTCGGTCTCCCGCAGCGTCGGCAGGATGCCGATCATCGCCAGCCTGCTGCCGGCCTGCCTGGCCTGCTGGTCACCGTGGTTCAGGCTGGCCCGCACCTGGGCCTCGAACTCGCCAAGGGCGCCGCCGGCCAGTGACCGCGGCGGCACGTTGATCTCCAGGTTGAACTGGCCGAGCTCGGTATCCCAGGCCGGATCGGCGATCGCGCCGAGCACGTCGGTGCTCTTCATCGAGGGCCAGCCAGCCTCGTCGACCAGGTTCAGCTCGATCTCGAGCCCGACCTGCTGCGGTTCCGTCTCGAACCTGGACTCGCGCAGCATCCGGGCCAGCACATCCAGGCAGAGCCGCACCTTCTCGCGGTAGGCACGCCGGTCAGCCTGGCTGATGACCATCGCCGGGACATCCCTGCCCATCGCAGCCTCCCCGGCGTCAGCTGGGCAGAAGGCCCGTTGCCCTAGCCTGGCACGATCTGCGCGCGGTGACCAGGCCGGGCGCTCGCCCGGCCTGGTCTGCTGCCGATTCCCGCGGCCCGCCTCAGTGGCAGGCGGTGATCATGTACTGGACGAGCTGGCGGAACGCCGCGCCGGTCTTGCCGGTGGTGTCCAGGTTCTTGGTCTGGCCCTTCAGCTGGGCCAGCGATATCCCGCTGCCCGCGGCGCTGGCCAGCGCCTGGTACTCGGACCCCAGCGTCTGCATGAAGGGCTTGGCCTTGGCCGGCGCCTCGCCCGCGAGGCCGTTGAAGTCCGCCGCGGCCTGCTCAAGGAACGCGACCGCCAGGGTGCGGTTCTGCCCGATGTTCTTCTGCTGGGCCGGGGTGAGCTTGCCCAGGGTCGTGCCGAGATGGGTGAAGTCAGTGCAGAAATGCCCGGTCAGCAGGCCCTTTGCCGCGGTGGCCGTGGAGGCGGGGGCCGGCGCGGACGAGGAGCCGCTGGCCGGAGCGGAGGCACTGGCCGAGCTGCCGGCGGCGGCGCTGCTGCCGCCGATGGAGCCGCCGCCGCAGCCGCCGAGCATCAGGCAGGCGCCCGCAACGGCAGCAACGATCGCGGCGACCCGCGGGGTGGATCTGATGGCGAGCATGTCATGCCCTTCCTGGTGACAGTGAGATCGGGAGGCGCTGCCGACGGCAGCGCGCGGTCAGGATCGATCGAGAGCGATCGTGGGCCGGCCGCGTTGCAACGGCGTTACAGCGCGGTTGCGCGGGTACCGGTAAAGGCCAGTAACACAGGGCCGGAACGCAGCCTGGCCAGCGAACGCCAGTCAGCGGGCAGGATCCGTTCAGGCTTTATGTCCGTTCGCCCCTGCCGTGCGGGGCATTCCAGTCGAGCAGCGGCCCGTCCGGGACGATCCTGGACGGGTTGAGGTGCGGGTGCGTCGTGTAGTAGTGCCGCTTGATGTGGTCGAAGTTGGTCGTCTCGCGGAAGGCAGGCATCGAGTAGAGGTCGCGCGCGTAGCCCCACAGGTTCGGGTAGTCCGACAACCTGCGCAGGTTCGCCTTGAAATGCGAGTAGTAGACGGCATCGAAACGGGCCAGCGTCACCCACAGCCGGACGTCAGCCTCGGTGACGGCGTCGCCCAGCAGGTACCGCCGGCTGGCCAGCCGTTCCTCCAGGTCGTCGAGGGTGGCGAAGATGCGGGTGACCGCCTGGTGGTACTGGTCCTGTGATCCGGCGAAGCCGGAGCGGTACACGCCGTTGTTGACGGTCTCGTAGACGACCTCGTTGATCGCGTCGATCTCCGCGCGCAGCGCGGCCGGGTAGAGCTGGGGCGCGCCATCGGTCCAGGCACGGAAGGCGGTACCGAGGTCGATCGTGATGTCGGGGAAGTTGTTGCTGACGATGCGGCGGCTGGCCCGGTCCCACAGCACCGGTACCGAGATGTGGCCCGGATAACCGGGCTCGGTCGCCTCGTACGCCTCGCGCAGCAGGGCGAACCCGTTCACCGGGTCGAGCGTGTGCCCGGGTCCCTCACGGAAAGCCCAGCCCCGGCCGTCCCGGACCGGATCGACCGCCGACAGCGAGACGACATCCTCCAGGCCCTGCAGCTTGCGGACGATCGCGGTCCGCTGTGCCCACGGGCAGGCCCACGAGATGTACAGGTGGTACCTGCCGGGCTCGGCCGGGTACCCGCTGGATCCGTCGGCGGTGATGCGGCCGCGGAACGGGTAGGGCGGCCGGACGAACTCCGCTGACGGCTTCTTGCCCGGCGGGCGGAAGTCCCCGTAGTCGCCGTAGCTGCCGAAGTCGACCGGGCTCGCGCCGCCTGCCTGCTGATCGATCGTCGTCATCACCCCTCCTTGGCCCCGCCGGCCCGCTGGCCAGCGTCGCTGCGGTCCGCCTCGCGGGCCAGCGCTGCCGCCTGCTCGACCGGCATCGCCACGCCGCTCGCCTGCAACACGCTGAACCGCTCGCTGCCGAGCGCGGACTCGGTCGCGGCGACTGATTCAGTGAGCCTTGCCAGGTCCTGGCCGGGGATCGGCGAGCCAATCGCCGCCCGGAGGGCTCGGGAGGCGCCGAACAGCACGGCGGCCCGCTCTGAGTTTCCCTCGGCCGCGTCAGCCTCCGCGATCCCCTCCAGGCTCTCCGCGACACAGCGCCGCTCGCCAACAGCCTCTGCTAGCTCCAGGCTACGCCGGTGGAATGCCCGCGCGGTCGCGAAGTCCTTGCGCGCCAGCGCCGTCAGGCCGAGGTTGGTCAGCGCGACGGCTGACAACCGCCGGTCGCCGACTTGCCCGGCAAGGTCAAGTGCGTCGGCGTGCAACGCGGCGGCGCGATCGAGGTCGCCGGCATTGTGCGCGATCATGCCGAGATTGGTCAGCGCGCCGCCGATCAGTTTCCGGTCGCCGAGCTTCCGCGCGTTTTCCAGGTGCTCTTCCAGGCGGACCGTGGACAGGCTCAAGTCGCCCTGGTCGAGTGCCACCACGCCGAGGTTGCCGAGGACCAGCGTGGCCCTGCGCAGGTCACCGACCTCATTGAAGCGAGCCATGCTCTCGGTGTAGTACTCGGTGGCCTGGGCAAGCTCGCCTGCGTGCAGCGCCAGACGGCCAAGCCCGCTCAGCGACCTGGCCATCTGCTGGGCCTCGCCGGCCCCGGATGCCAGCTCCAGCGCCTCGGTGTACATCACCCGCGCGGCCGAGTAGTCGCCGCGGATGTGCGCGGCGGCGCCGAGGTCACCCAGGCAGCTGGCGACCCGCGCGTCGTCGCTGAGCTCCCGCCAGATGGCCAGGCTGCNNGCGCCGGGCCCGGCCGCCGCCAAGGCCGCGTCCAGCCAGCGCCGCCCGATGCCGATGTAGCCGCGCACCATCCAGAACGGGGCAAGCGCCCCGGCAAGCGCGAGCGCCGACTCGGGACCGGCGCGGCCCGGGGCCGGCGCGG
>PMSW01000099.1:5759-6696 GCA_003168215.1 Actinomycetota bacterium | reverse complement strand
CCTGGTCAAGCTCCTGGTCGGCTAGGCCGGCCGCGTTCTCCGTCATGTCTGCTCCCTCGCCGCCTCAGCGGCAGTCCGGCCGTTTCCAGCCTGGCCGTTGGCCTGATCCCTGGCCTTGTCACCGGCGGGCTGGCCACCGGCGGGCTTGCTGCCTGCGGGCTTGCCGCCGGCAGGTCCGTCCAGTGCGCGCCCGGTCGCGTCCTTCCAGGCCATCCAGCCGAGCAGGGCGCACTTGATCCTGGCCGGGTACTTCGACACTCCCTCGAAGGCGACGGCATCACCGAGCACGTCCTCGTCCGGCTCGCCCTCGCCCCTGGACTGCATCAGCGCCAGGAACTCGCCGCTGATCTCCATGGCCTCGCGCACCGTCTTGCCGATGATCATCTCGGTCATCACGGACGCGCTGGCCTGGCTGATCGAGCAGCCAAGCGCGTCGTAGGACACGTCAGCCACGGCGGGCTCGCCGTCAGCGTCCTTCAGGGTCACCCGCAGCGTCACCTCGTCGCCGCAGGTGGGGTTCACGTGCAGCACCTCGGCGTCGAAGGGCTCCCGCAGGCCCTTGTTCTGCGGATTGCGGTAATGGTCCAGGATGATCTCCTGGTACAGGGACTCGAGCTGCATCACGCCGCCTTCAACATCGGGGCAGTGCCGGCATGTTCCGCCGCCGTCCCGCGTAGCGCGTCTCCCCGCACGTCAGTCTCCCTGCCCCCGCTCAGCATGCCGCTTACCCCGCGAAGAACTTCTGGGCCTGGCGCACGCCGTCGGCGAGCGCGTCCACCTCGTCGGGGGTGTTGTAGACGTAGAACGTGGCCCGGGTGCTCGACTGCGCACCCAGGGCGCGGTGCAGCGGCCAGGCGCAGTGATGGCCCGTCCGGACCGCGATACCCAGCTCGTCGAGGACCTGGCCGACATCGTGCGGATGGACGCCCTCGACGGT
>PMSW01000099.1:0-5646 GCA_003168215.1 Actinomycetota bacterium | reverse complement strand
GAGCCCCCGGTGACGAACGGAGGCATCGCCTCCAGCAGCTCGCGCCGCCCCCACAGCACCCCGATGCCGGATGGCCCGAGCATCTTGTGCGCGGAGAACGCGAGGAAGTCCGGGCCGAGCGCTGCCACGTTTACCGGCTGGTGCGGGACCGACTGCGCGCCGTCGGCCACCACCAGCGCGCCCCGGGCCTGCGCCAGGGCCGCGATCTCGCCGACCGGCGGCACCGTGCCGGTGACGTTGGACTGGTGGGTGACGGCGACGACTTTGGTCCGGTCATTGATCAGCTCATCGGCGCCGCTGAGGTCCAGACGGCCGTCCGGAGTCACGCCGAACCAGCGCAGGGTCGCGCCGGTGCGCAGGCACAGCTGCTGCCAGGGCACCAGGTTCGCGTGATGCTCCATCTCGGTGACCAGCACCTCGTCACCGGGGCCGACGCGGAACCGCCCGGCCCCGGGCCCGGCAGTGGCGGCATTGCTCATCGCATAGGCGACCAGGTTCAGTGCCTCGGTCGCGCTCTTGGTGAACACGATCTCGCCGGGCTCGGCGCCGATGAAGGCGGCAACCCGGGTGCGCGCGCCCTCGTAGGCGTCGGTTGCCTCCTCGCCGAGCAGGTGCGCGCCGCGGTGCGCCGCCGAGTTGTGCGTGGTGTAGAACTCGCGCTCGGCGTCGAGCACCTGGCGCGGCTTGTGCGCGGTGGCGCCGGAATCCAGGTAGATCAGCGGGTTGCCGCCGCGCACGGTCCTGGTCAGGATGGGGAAGTCCGCCCGCACCGCGGCCACGTCGAATGCGGCCGCGCCGAGCGCATCCGACGCCGCGGCACCGCCTGCCGCTGCGGTGCCGCCCGCGGCGGCACCGTCGGCTGCGGCCCCGTCCCCCGCAGCGGCCCCGGCAGCCAGATACCCCGTGGTGGATGTCATGCGGGTGCGCCGGCCTTCTTCACGAACTCCTCGTACCCGCTGGTCTCCAGCTCCTCGGCCAGCTCGGCGCCGCCTTGCTTGACGATCCGGCCGCCGACGAAGACGTGCACGAAGTCGGGCTTTACGTACCGCAGGATCCGGGTGTAGTGGGTAATCAGCAGCACGCCGTGACCTTCGGTGGCGCGGAACCGGTTGATGCCGTCAGCGACCACCTTCAGCGCGTCGATATCCAGCCCGGAGTCGGTTTCGTCCAGGATGGCGATCTTCGGGTTGAGCAGCTGGAGCTGGAGTATCTCGTGCCGCTTCTTCTCCCCGCCGGAGAAGCCCTCGTTGACGTTGCGCTCGGCGAAGACCGGGTCGATGGACAGGTCGGCCATGGCCGCCCGCATCTCCTTCAGGAAGAGGCGGAGCTTCGGCGGCTCGCCGCGGACCGCGGTGATGGCGGTGCGCAGGAAGTTCGATACCGACACCCCGGGCACTTCCGCCGGGTACTGCATCGCGAGGAAGAGCCCGGCCCTGGCGCGGGCGTCCACGCTCATGGCCAGCACGTCCTCGCCGTCCAGCGTGACCGAGCCTTTGGTTACCTGGTACTTGGGGTGGCCGGCGATGGCGTAGGCCAGCGTGGACTTGCCCGAGCCGTTCGGCCCCATGATGGCGTGGGTCTGCCCGGACCGCATGACCAGGTCGACGCCGCGCAGGATCTCCTGGCTCTCGCCTGCCGGGTCCGTCACGCTGACGTGCAGGTCACGGATCTCAAGGGTGGACATTATCTCTATCTCTCCTGGTCTGGTAGCTCAGTCGGTAAGCTCAGCGAGCGCGACGTAGACATCGCCGTCGTCGATCTTCACGGGGTAGGTGGGCACGGGCGCGGTCGCGGGCGGCCCGGTGGGCTGGCCGGTGCGCAGGTCGAAGCAGGACCCGTGCAGCCAGCACTCCACCGTGTGGTCGTAGACCTCGCCCTCGGACAGCGGGACCTCCTCGTGCGAGCACACGTCCCGCAGCGCGAAGACCTCGCCGCCGGCCCGGATGACGGCGACCGGGGTGTCGTTCAGCTCGAGGCCGAGCGCCCCTTCCTCGGGCACGTCGGACAAGGCGCAGGCGCGCACGAATGCGGCGGTCTCGGTCATGCCAGCTCGGCCTCGACGGCCGAGGTGATCCGAGCGTGCAGCTCGGGCACCTCGATCTGCGCGATCAGCTGGCCGAAGAAGCCGCGGATCACCAGGCGGCGCGCCTCGTCGTAAGGGATCCCGCGGGCCATCAGGTAGAACAGGTGATGGTCTTCCAGCCGCCCGCTGGCGCTCGCGTGCCCGGCCCCGACGACCTCGCCGGTGAGGATCTCCAGGTTCGGCACCGAGTCGACCCGGGTGCCGTCGGTCAGCACCAGGTTCCTGTTGTACTCATAGGTGTCGGTGCCCGTCGCCTCGGCCCGGATCACCACGTCGCCGATCCACACCGCGTGCGCGTCCGCGCCCTGCAGCGCGCCCTTGTAGGTGACCCGGCTGCGGCAGTTGCGCTCGCCATGGTCCACGAACAGCCGGTGCTCCAGGTGCTGGCCGGCATCGGCGAAGTACAGGCCGCGGAGTTCTGCCTCCCCGCCCGGGCCCGCGTAGCGGACCGACGGGGCGAGCCGGACCACGCTGCCGCCGAGCGTCACCGCGGTGTGCGTGAACCGCGCGTCCCTGCCGACCTGCGCGTGGTGGTGCGAGAGATGAACCGTGTCACTGGCCCAGTCCTGCAGGCTCACCACGGCCAGCGTGGCGCCGTCGCCGACGATCAGCTCGACGTTGTCGGCGTAGGTCGCGCTGCCAGTGTGGTCGAGGACGACCACGGCCTGGGCAAGCGGCTCAAGCTCGACCACGACATGGCCGAACACCGCGCCTGCCGGGTCGTCGCCGCGGACCGAGATCACGGTCGGCCTGGACGCCACCACGCCGCGCGGCACCGTGACGACGGTCGCCTCGGCGAACGAAGTGAACGCACGGGCGCTGACCCGGTCGGCGGGCACGTAGGCAGTGCCCAGGCGCCGGTTGCCCCGTTCAATATTCTCGACGGTCACCTCGGGAGCAGGGTCGCATTCCACGGTCACCTTGCCGCCGGGCAGCGGCGCGTCGGTGTGCAGCCCGCGGAGCCGGCGCAGCGGGGTGAACCGCCACTCCTCCTCGCGGCCGGTCGGCACGCCGAAGTCCGCCGGGTCGTAGGACCGCTGCTCGTGCAGCCTGGAGACGGGAGCCGTTGTCTCCACGGCCCCCTGGAGCGCTGCCATCAGCCGACCGCCCCCTCCATCTGCAGCTCGATCAGCCGGTTCAGCTCGATCGCGTACTCCATCGGCAGCTCGCGGGCGATCGGCTCGACGAAGCCGCGGACGATGGTCGCCATCGCCTCGTCCTCGGTCATCCCGCGGCTCATCAGGTAGAACAGCTGATCGTCGGAGATCTTCGAGACGGTAGCCTCGTGGCCCATCTCGACGTCATCCTCACGTACGTCCACGTACGGATAGGTGTCGGACCGGCTGATGCTGTCCACCAGCAGCGCGTCGCACTTGACCGTGGACCTCGAGTGCGCGGCGCCCTCCTGTACCTGGACAAGCCCACGGTAGGAGGTGCGCCCGCCGGCCCTGGCCACCGACTTGGACACGATCGAGGACGAGGTGTTCGGGGCGCAGTGCACCATCTTGGCGCCCGCGTCCTGATGCTGCCCCGTGCCGGCGAACGCCACCGAAAGCGTCTCGCCCCTGGCGTGCTCGCCCATCAGGTAGACCGCCGGGTACTTCATGGTCACCTTCGAGCCGATGTTGCCGTCGACCCACTCCATGCTCGCGCCCGCCTGCGCGACGGCCCGCTTGGTGACCAGGTTGTAGACGTTGTTCGACCAGTTCTGGATCGTCGTGTAGCGGCAGTGCGCACCCTTCTTCACGATGATCTCGACGACCGCCGAGTGCAGCGAGTCAGAGGAGTAGATCGGCGCGGTGCAGCCCTCGACGTAGTGCACGCTGGCGCCCTCGTCAACGATGATCAGCGTCCGCTCGAACTGGCCCATGTTCTCGGTGTTGATCCGGAAATAGGCCTGCAGCGGTATGTCCACGTGCACGTTCTTGGGCACGTAGATGAAGCTGCCGCCGGACCAGACCGCCGTGTTCAGCGACGCGAACTTGTTGTCGCCGACCGGGATGATGGTGGCGAAGTACTCCTGGAACAGCTCCGGGTGCTCGCGCAGCGCGGTGTCGGTGTCCTTGAAGATGACGCCCTTGTCCTCAAGGTCCTCGCGGATCTTGTGGTAGACGACTTCGCTTTCGTACTGCGCCGCCACGCCGGCCACCAGGCGCTGCTTCTCGGCCTCGGGGATGCCGAGCCGGTCGTAGGTGTTCTTGATATCGGCGGGCAGCTCTTCCCAGTTGGCCGCCTGCTTCTCGGTCGACCGGACGAAGTACTTGATGTTCTCGAAGTCGATGCCGGACAGGTCAGAGCCCCAGCTGGGCATAGGCTTGCGGCGGAAGAGCTTCAGGCCCTTCAGCCGCAGGTCCAGCATCCAGTCCGGCTCGCCCTTCAGCGCCGAGATGTTGCGGACGACATCCTCGGACAGGCCGCGGCGCGCCGTAGCTCCGGCCGCGTCCGAGTCGGACCAGCCGAATTTATAGTTGCCAAGCCCTTCGAGCTCGGGATGAGTCGTCGTCGTTGTCATGCGGAGGTGCCTCCGGATTTGTTAGCCGTTGTGCTAGCGGTACTGCGGGACTTCAGCAGCGATGGCGCTGTGACGTGCGTGGTGCAGACCCCGTCGCCGCGGGAGATGGTGGCGAGCCGCTGCACGGGCGTTCCGAGCAGGCGCCCGAAGGCCTCGGTCTCCGCCTCGCACAGCTGAGGGAATTCGGCGGCCACGTGCGCAACCGGGCAGTGGTGCTGGCAGAGCTGCTCGCCTCCGCCGGCCACCGGCGCGCCGGCAGCCGAGGCGGCGTAGCCGTCCGCCGACAGGGCCTCCGCCAGTGCCTTCACCCGCTCGCTGGGGGAACCGGAGCCGACTGCCTCGCGGTACCTGTCCTCCAGGTCGGCGATCTGCCTTCTGGCGAACTCGGCCACCGCCTCCGGCCCGGCCCGGTCGGCCAGGAACCGCAGGGCACTGGTCGCCAGGTCGTCGTAGGCATGCTCGAAGGCGCTGCGGCCTGCGTCGGTGATCGCGAACAGCCTGGCCGGCCTGCCCCGGCCACGCGCGCCGTAGCAGCGGGCGGTCCGGCTCTCGATCATGCCGTCAGCCAGCAGGTTGTCCAGGTGCCGCCGGATGGCGGCCGGGGTGAGGCCGAGTAGCGCGCTCAGCGCCGTTGCCGTTGCCGGGCCGTTCTCCAGGATCAGCCTCGCGATCCTGGCGCGGGTGCCCCGCTCGGAGCCAGACTGGGCTGCCGTAGCCTGGGCAGGCGCAGCACTCTGCCCGGCGCCCCCGGAAGGGCCACCCGAAGCCGTGCTTGCCAGTCCCATACTTTTCACAACATCATTGTGTCGTAAATACATCCCGGCCCGCAATCCGGGGTCCCCTGCGACTCCGCGACCTGCCCGGCAGCCCCGCTAATGCCCCGGCGCCTCGCCAGTTGCCTTGCTGTTCCGCTGCGCTGTGTCCGCTGAGGCGGCGTGTCCGCTGCGGCGGCGTGCGGGTGGCCGTCGGGTGGAGTGCGGTGCGGGCGGCGTGCGGTGCGGTGCGGTGCGGGCGGGGTGCGGGCGGGGTGCGGTGCGGGCGGTGCGGGTGC
>PMSW01000123.1 GCA_003168215.1 Actinomycetota bacterium | reverse complement strand
CGCCGACCATCATCCCGCCGATTCTGCGCATCATCTGGCCGAGCCCGCCCAGGGCGCCGCGCCCGCCCATGCCGCCGGTCATCGCCGTCATCGCCGAGCGCAGCTCGGGCGGTAGCTCGCCGCCGAGCTCGTCCGGGTCCTCGGCGAGCAATCCGCCCATCGCATCGACTGCCCGGGCCGCGATCGGATCGCAGAGCTTGGACCAGACCGGCAGGGTGGCTTCCACCCACTCCGACCGGCTCCATGCCTGAGCCGCGCGGATTCCGGTGGGAAAGCTGGTGACATCCTCCAGCCAGAGGTCGGCGACCCGGATGGCGTCGGTGACCCTCTGCCGCTCCACGTCGAGAATGCTGGGATCGCCTTTTGCCGCGACTGTCTGCCGCGCCACGTTCTTGGCGAGGTCCCAGTTGACCGGACCGCCTTGCCAGGACATCAGGTCGGCGAACTGCCGCAGGGCGTCCGCGAACTGCTGAGGATCGCCAAGCGGCCCCAGCGGCCCGCCGCCTGGGGTGCCGCCGGAATCGCCCGAGCCACCGTGGTCGCCGGGCCGGCCGAAGCCGAAGGGAGGATCAGTCATCACGGCTGCCTCTCAGGCAGGATGGAGAAGTCACGTCCGCCCACGTTATCCGGGAGCGTTGCACGTTGGTTAAGGGAGAGGGTCAGGTTCGCCCAAGGCTGAGCCACGCGGTCGCGCCGGCGGCCAGCCCAGGGCGAGCGGAAGCGCGCCTGGCGGCGCACGGCCGCGGTCCAGTTGTCGCGGTCACCGGTGCCGCGCGGGGCCTCGGCCATGCCCTCACCGTCCGGCTCGCGTCGTCGGCGCGCATCGGCAGGGTGGTCGCCATCGACGATCACCGGGGCGACGTGAGCGGGGTGACCTGGCGCGTCGTTGACGTGCGGGATCCCGCACTGGCCGCGCGCCTGACCGGGGTGGACGTAGTCGTGCACCTGGACCTCGACCTGGCACCGGATTCCGACTACCGCTCGCGCCGGGCTTTCAACGTCCGCGGCGCGCAGACCGTGCTCACCGCGGCAGCAGCCGGCCGGGTCGGGCGGGTCGTCCTGGTGACCAGTTCCATGGTGTACGGCGCTCGCCCGGACAATCCGGTGCCGCTGGAGGAGACCGCGCCGCTCGGCGCAGATCCCGATGGCAGCGTGGTCGGGGACATGCTGGAGATCGAGCATCTTGCCCATCGCTCGGCACGGACGCACCTTGGCATGGCCATTACGGTGGTGCGGCCCGCCGCGCTGGTCGGCGAGGGCATGGACACGGTGGTAACCAGGCATTTCGGTGCGCCGCGCCTGCTCACGGTCAAGGGTTGCGCGCCACGGTGGCAGTTCTGCCATACCGCCGATCTGGTGTCCGCGCTGGAACTGGCCGCGGCGGGCGAGGTGAGCGGTGAGTTCGCCGTCGGCTGCGATGGGTGGCTGGAGCAGGAGCAGGTAGAAGAACTCTCCGGGCTGCGCAGGATCGAATTGCCGGCCGGGCTGACATTTGGCACCGTGCAGCGATTGCACCGGGCTGGGATAACCCCCGCGCCAGTCACCGACCTGCACTACGTCGTGTACCCGTGGGTGGTTGACTGCCGGACCCTCAGGGATGCGGGCTGGTCGCCGGAATTCGACAACGCCGCTGCCTTCGGCGTCCTGCTCGAGCAGCGGACAGGCCGCCTTGCCGTCGCGGGGCGCCGGCTCGCCAGGAAGGACGCTACGGTGGCGGCGGGCGCGGCCGGCGCGACTGTCGCGGTGATCGGTACTGCGGCGATCGTGCGCCGGGCCAGGCGCCGCCGCCGTGCGACGTGACCGGCCGCCATCCCGGAAGGTAGCTTTGCAGCGTGGGTGTGATCAGGCTCGCCGAGCTGAGGCACGGGGCGCTATCAGTTGACGAGGCGCTGAACGCCGTCAGGGACCCGGCCGCCGGAGGCGTTGCCCTGTTCACCGGCGTGGTCAGGAATCACGATCACGACCATGGAGTCGTGCGCCTGTCCTATACCGCACACCCGTCCGCCGCGGCCGAGCTGCGGCGGACAGCGGAAAAGGTGGCGGCAGGCTTCGACGTCCGCGCGCTTGCTGCCTTGCACCGGCTCGGCGAACTGGACGTGGGGGAGCTGGCGGTAGTCGTCGCGGTGTCCTGCGCGCACCGCGGCGAGGCATTTGACGCCTGCCGTGCCCTGATCGACGAGCTCAAGGCCACCGTGCCGATATGGAAGCACCAGGAATTCGACGACGGCGGAAGCGAGTGGGTCAACAGTGCGTAGCCTTCCGCCCGGGTCCGGTCGCTACGCAACGCTGCTTGTCGCCGCGGCCGGCGTCGTGGTGGCGCTGGTGATCGCGTCCGTGGCCTCCGTTCCCTACGTGGCGCTGACCCCTGGTCCCACGCTGAATACCCTCGGGAAGTCGGGCGGCAGCCCCATGATCGAGATCAAGGGGCATCGCACCTACCCGACCGACGGGCACCTCAACATGGTGACCGTGTCCTTCATCGGCGGGCCGGGAACCGAGTTCAACATTTTTGCGGCGCTGCGAGCCTGGCTCAGCCCGCACGACGCAGTGGTTCCCGAAGAGGAGATCTTCACGCCCGGCCAGAGCGAGCAGCAGGTGAGCAAGCAGGACACCGAGGAGATGGTGAACTCCCAGCAGACCGCCGTGCTAGCCGCGCTAAGCCAGCTGAAGATCAAGTACAAGACAATTGACACGGTCGCGGCAACCGAGGCCGGGATGCCAGCCAGCGGCGTGCTGCGGCCAGGCGACGTCATCTCCGCGGTCGACGGCAAGCCGGTGACCTACACAGCGGATGCCGGCACGCTGATCAGGGCCCACCGGCCGGGGACTCCGCTGGAGCTCACCATCATCAGGAAGGGCAAGCCGCGCACCGTCCGGCTGGTGACCAAGGACGTGAAGGGTCAGGCCATGATCGGGGTGCACGTGCAGGAGAGTTTCGTGTTCCCGTTCTCGGTGAAGATCAATATTACGAACATCGGCGGACCGAGTGCCGGGCTGATGTTCGCGCTCGGCATCATCGACAAGCTCACTCCGATGAACCTGACTGGCGGCAAATTCATCGCCGGAACCGGGGAAATCGAGGCGAACGGCACGGTGGATCCGATCGGCGGGATACAGCAGAAGATGGCGGGAGCGCGCGCCGCTGGCGCCACGATCTTCCTCACTCCTGCCGCCAACTGCTCCGATACCGTTGGCGCCGTCCCGGCCGGGATGCGCCTGATCAAGGTCAGCAGCCTCGGCGGAGCCATTCGTGACCTGCAGGCACTGAAGGCGGGCAGGGCAGTCCCAGCCTGCTGACTGACGGTCATTTCGCCCCATGGCCGCCGCCATTTACCGTGCCGCATCGCGCGGCCGTGCATCATTCCGGCCGCCGCGAAAGAGTGCCGCGATCATGCGTGGATGAGCAAGGGAACCTTGCGTGCTGCCGGTAAGTTGCCATCTGGGAGTATGTACCGGCGCGCCAGCTCAGCCGTACGCGCGCCCCTCCGCTGAAATGCCGGCGGAGCCGTGCCCGAGGTGATCTAAAGGGGGAAGGCATGACCTTCCGATCTCCTGGCCAGCCAAGGCCGCCAGTCGGCCGTCCGATCGTCCTTCCCCGCTGGCCGAAGCTCCTCGTCCCGGTCGTCGCCGGGGTGATCGCCCTGATCGTGGTGGTCTCGGTAGTAGCCGGGGTGTGGACTGACTACCTGTGGTTCCACTCGGTCGGGTATACCTCGGTCTTCGACACGACGTACGGCGTCAAGTGGCTGCTGTTCATCGTCACCGCGCTCTTCATGGCGGCCGTGGTCGGCTTCAACGCATGGCTGGCGTACCGGATCAGGCCCGCCTTCCGTCCGGCGGCACCGGACCAGCAGAGCCTGGAGGGCTACCGGAGCATCATCGAGCCGCGCCGGCGGCTCGCCCTCAGCCTGCTACTCGGACTGATCGGGCTCATCGCCGGGCTGACTGCGGCCGGCTCCTGGCGCACCTGGCTGCTCTTTGCCAACCGCACGTCGTTCCACACCACGGATCCGCAGTTTCACCTGGACATCTCGTTCTTCGTGTTCGTCTACCCGTTCCTGCGGATGGTCCTCACCTATCTCTTCGCGGCCGTCCTGCTGTCGCTCGTCGTGTCACTGCTGGTGCACTACCTGTACGGGGCATTGCGGCCGCAGGTGAAGGGCCAGCGGGCGACTCCCGCGGCCAGATCCCACCTGTTCGTGCTCGTGGGCGTCTTCATGCTGCTCAAGGCGGCCGCGTACTGGGTGGACCGGTACGGGATCGACTTCTCCCAGCGCGGGATTGTGCAGACGGGCGCGTCCTACACGGACGTGAACGCCATCCTGCCGGCCAAGACCGTGCTCGCGGTGATCGCGGTGATCTGCGCGGCGCTCTTCTTCGCCGGCGCGCTGCGCAGGAACACCCTGCTGCCCGCGGTGGGCTTCGGGCTGCTCGTGCTCTCCGCCGTTATCATCGGCGGCGTTTACCCCGCCATCATCCAGCAGTTCGTGGTCAAGCCGAACGAGCTGGTGAAGGAGACCCCGTACCTGTCCCGCGAGATCATCAGCACCCGGCGGGCCTACGGGGTCTCCGGCGTGAAGGTCATGCCCTATTCGGCGACCTCAACCGAGTCGCCCGCGCTGCTGGCCAAGCAGGTGACCGCGCTCCCGGACGTCAGGCTGATGGACCCCGCCGTGGTATCGCAGGCATTCCAGCAGCTCCAGCAGGTAAAGAGCTACTACAAGTTCCCCAATGTGCTGTCCGTCGACCGGTATGTCCTGCCGGGCAGCAGCACGCCTCAGGACACGCTGATCGGCGTACGCGACATGAACGGGCCGCCGGCCGGCCAGGCCAACTGGATCAACTCGCACCTCGTCTACACCCACGGGTTCGGCGTCGTCGCCGCGCCGACAAGCACGGCCCAGGCCGACGGCGACCCGGCGTTTACCGAGAACGACATCCCCCCGACCGGCGAGTTCCAGCTGACTCAGCCGCGGGTGTACTTCGGCCCGCAGGAGACGAGCTACGCGATCGTCGGCGGCCACCAGCAGGAACTCGACTACCCGAACGAGAGCACCGGCGGCCAGCAGAACACGACCTACACGGGAAGCGGCGGCGTGCCGATCGGCTCCGCCCTGAACCGCCTGCTGTACGCGATCAAGTACCGCCAGCTCAACATCCTGCTCTCCGGCGCCCTCGACGGTAAGTCGAAGATCATGTACATCAGGGACCCGCTGGCCCGGGTCGCCAAGGTCGCGCCGTTCCTCACCCTGGACGGCGACCCCTACCCGGTCATCTCCGGCGGGCAGATCCTGTGGGTAGTGGACGGCTACACCACGACCGACGACTACCCCTATTCACAGCGGCTGAGCCTGCAGGGGGCTACCTCCAACAGCTACAGCCCCGGCGGGTCGGCGTCCGGCCAGGTCAACTACATCCGCAACTCGGTCAAGGCCACGGTGAACGCCTACACCGGCGCGGTCCACCTGTACCAGTGGAGCAACAACGACCCCGTGCTCGACACCTGGATGAAGGCGTTCCCCGGCATCATCCAGCCAGCCAAGGACATCCCGGCGGCCCTGATGGCGCACCTGCGCTACCCCGAGGTCCTGTTCGAGGCGCAGCGGCAGATCCTCGCCCAGTACCACGTCACGGTGGCCCAGGAGTTCTACGGCGGCCAGAACTTCTGGGCCGTGCCCACCGACCCGAGCGGCGTCACGCCCAAGCAGTTCAGCCAGCCGCCGTATTACATGACGATCACCATGCCAGGCTACCGGCAGCCGGAGTTCTCGCTGACCACGTCGTTCACGCCGCGCGGCCGGCCCAACATATCCGCGTACATGGCCGTGGACAGCGCCCCGGGCCCCGGCTACGGCACGATCCGGCTGCTGACGCTGCCGCAGGACACCGCCATCCTGGGGCCTGAGCAGGTGCAGAACTCCTTCGAGTCCAATACCGTGGTCGCGCCTGCGCTCACCTTGCTCCGGCAGGGCGGATCCAAGGTAACCCAGGGCAACCTGATCACCTTGCCGGTTGGCGGCGGCCTGGTGTATTTCGAGCCGGTCTACGTCTCCCAGTCATCAGGCACCAACTCGGGGTCGTACCCCACTCTGCAGCGGGTGCTGGTGTACTACGACGGCCAGGTCGGATTCGCGAAGAATCTGCAGGGTGCCCTGGCGCAGGTGTTCACCGGGATTCCGAGCAAGCCGGCCACCAGCACTCCACCGACGACGAAGCCGACCAGCCCGAAGGCCAATGCGACGGTGCTGAAATTCCTGCGGCAGGCGGAGACTTTCTACGGCGACGCGCAGAAGGCGCTCAAGAGCGGCAACCTCGCTGCCTACGGCCGCGACATCGCCAAGGTGAAGGGGGCGCTCGACAAGGCAAAGCAAGCGGCGCAGGGCTGACCGCGCCGCCCGGAGCGCGGGATACCCCGTCCCCGGGCGCCGCCGGCCAGCGGCAGGCGCATCCGGCAGCCGCCGCCACGGGCGCGCACGGGGCACTGCCGGGCGTCCGCGCCGCCGCCGCCGAGGGCGTACGCTCGGTGCTGACGGAAATCTAGAGCAAAGCTCACCTATGTGCTTCCCGCACGCCCCGGGCAGGCCCCAATCGCGAAGGAGAAAGACTGGTCGTGGCGCCTCGTGTGCTTATTGACGCGACCGCTGTGCCTGCGGACCGCGGTGCCGTCGGACGCTATGTCGACGGACTGGTGAGCGCGCTGGAGGCGGCAGGGGCCGATCTGGCCGTTGCCTGCCAGCGCGCCGACCAGGAGCGGTACGCGCGGCTGGTACCCGGCGCCCAGGTCGTGGCGGCACCCACCGCTATCGCGCACCGGGCGGCCAGGCTTGCCTGGGAGCAGAGCGGCCTGCCGGTCGTCGCGCAGCAGGTAGCCGCCGACGTGATCCACGCACCGCACTATTCGATGCCGCTGCGCCCCGGCGCCCCCATCGTGGTGACCATCCACGACCTCACGTTCTTCACCGAGCCGGACGCGCACAATCCGGTGACCGCGACGTTCTACAAGTCGGCGATCCGCACCTCCGCACGCCGCGCGACACGGCTGATCGTCCCGTCCAAGGCGACCAGAGACGAGCTGGTCCGGGCGCTCGGCGCCGATCCCACCAGGATCGATGTCGCCTACCACGGAGTGGATCACACTCTCTTCCACCAGCCTGACCCGGCACAGGTGCGCCAGGTTTCCGCCCGCCTCGGCCTGCACGGCAAGTCCTACGTCGCCTACCTCGGCACGCTTGAGCCACGTAAGAACATCCCGGCGCTGATCAACGGCTGGGCCGCGGCGGTGGCTGATCTCAGCGAGCCGCCCGCCCTGGTACTCGCGGGCGGCAGCGGCTGGAGCGACGAGGTCAACGACGCGATCGCGGCAGTGCCCGCGCACCTGCGGCTGGTCCGCCCGGGGTATCTGCATTTCACCGATCTCCCCGGTTACCTCGGCGGCGCGCTCGTGGTTGCCTTCCCCAGCACCAGCGAGGGATTCGGGCTGCCGGCCCTGGAGGCGATGGCCTGCGGCGCGCCGGTACTGACGACGCACATGACGTCGCTGCCCGAGGTTGGCGGCGACGCAGTGGCCTACACCGAGCCCGATTCCGGCAGCATCCAGGCCTCGCTGCGAGCCCTGCTTGACGATCCAGCGCGCCGGGAGGCACTGGGCGTGGCCGGTCACGCCAGGGCACTGGAGTTCAGCTGGGCTGCGTCGGCCGAGGCGCACATGGCCTCCTATGAGCGTGCGGCGGCGCAGGGACGGGAGTAGCGTCACTGCTCATGCCGAGCGATTCAGGCCCTTCCTGGGAGTCAGCCGCGCGCGGCTGCGGTACTGGCGAGATCGAGGCGATCCTGCTGGTCGGCGGCCAGGGTACCCGGCTGCGCCCGCTGACCATCGCGACGCCCAAGCCGCTGCTGCCGGCTGCCGGCGTGCCGTTCCTCGCGCACCAGCTGGCCAGGGCGGCGGCGGCCGGCATCACGCGGGTGGTCCTTGCCACCGCCTACCGGGCGGAGATGTTCGCGGCGGAGTTCGGTGACGGATCGCAGTTCGGGCTCCGGCTCGACTGTGTCCAGGAGGAGGTGCCGCTCGACACCGGCGGCGGCATCCGCAACGCGGCAGCTAGCCTTCGCAGCGGCCCGGACGACCCGGTTGTCGTCTTCAACGGCGACGTCCTGTCCGGTCACGACCTCGGCGCGCAGCTAGAGCTGCACTGCAAGGAGGACGCGGCAGTTACGCTGCACCTCGTCGAGGTCTCTGACCCGGCGAGTTTCGGCTGCGTGCCGACCGATTCCGGCGGGCGGGTGACGGCCTTCCTGGAGAAGACGCGGTGCCCGCCAACCAACCGGATCAATGCGGGTTGCTACGTCTTCAAGCGGCGGGTGATCGACGAGATACCAGCCGGTCAGGTGGTCTCCGTCGAGCGCGTGACCTTCCCCGCGCTGATCAGCTCCGGTCAGGTCGTGATGGGCTATCCGGACGACGCGTACTGGCTGGACGTGGGAACTCCCGCGGCATTCGTCCGCGGCTCATGCGACCTGGTACTCGGCCGGCTGGTATCACCGGCGCTGCCCGGACCGTGCGGACCGGCACTGGTGCTGCCTGGCGCCGTGCTCGGGCCAGGCGCGCAGGTGACGGGCGGCACAGTCATCGGGGCCGGCAGCCACATTGGCGCGGGCGCGCACGTCGACGGATCCGTGCTATTCGACGGCGTGCGGATCGGCGCCGGGGCGCGGATTGCCGGCAGCGTGATCGCCTCGGCGGCCGTTATCGGCGAGGGCACGGTCCTGGACGGCGCGGTGATCGGCGCCGGGGCGCACATCGCTGCCGGTAATGAGCTGCGCAACGGACTCCGGGTATGGCCAGGGACCGAACTCGGCCCGACCTCCATCCGGTTCTCCGCGGACGCCTGACGCGTGCCACAGCCCGCCCGGGCAGCCGGCCCGGAGGGCACGCTGCCGCTGCGCCGGGAGTGGCGAGCGCCGTTCTGCGTCGATGTGCGGCTTGTCCTGTCCGTGCATCGCCGGGGACCGCGCGATCCCGCATTCAGCGTTAGCCCCGACGGCGCCGTGTGGCGCACCTCGCGGACGCCGGACGGCCCCGGCACGCTGCGGGTGACGGCGGCCCAGGCCGCCGGCACGGCCGCTAGCCCGGCGGGCATCACCGGTGCCGATATCGGCCGCCCGGCCGCCACCGTGATCAGGGCGACCGCCTGGGGGCCTGGCGCGGGCTGGCTGCTTGACGCCCTGCCAGACCTGCTCGGGGCGCAGGATGACCCAGCGGCCTTCGCCCCGGCGCATCCGCTGCTGCGCGACCTTGCCCGCCGGCACCGTGGCGCGCGGGTAGGGCGGTCAGGCCGGGTGCTCGAGGCCCTGGTTCCCGCGGTCCTTGAGCAGAAGGTGGTGAGCCTGGAAGCGCACCGCGCATGGCGCCTGCTGCTGATCAGGTTCGGTGAACCGGCACCGGGACCGGCGCCGGCGCGGATGCGGGTGTTCCCGGCCGCCCGAACATGGCAGCAGATCCCGTCCTGGGAGTGGCACCAGGCTGGCGTGGAGGCAGTACGGGCGCGCACCATCGCAGCGGCCGCGCGGGCAGCTGGCCGGCTTGAGGAGATCCTGACGATGACCGCGGCCGACGCGGATCACCGGCTGCAAGTGCTTCCTGGCATCGGGCCGTGGACCTCGGCGGAAATCCGGCAGCGCGCCTGCGGCGACGCTGACGCCGTCTCCGTCGGCGACTACAACCTGCCCGCGGCCGTCGGCTGGGCGCTGGCCGGGCGGGTCACCGACGACGCGGGGATGCTGGAGCTGCTGGCGCCGTACGCCGGCCATCGCTACCGGGCGACCAGGCTCGTCGAGCTGAGTGGCGTGCGCCCGCCGCGCCGTGGCCCCAGGCTCGCGCCGCGCGACTACCGTGCTTTCTGAATGCCCGCCGGACAGCCCGGTGACAAGGGTGGACAAGAAGGCCAGGGCAGTCAGGAAGCCAGGGGCAGGGCGGGCGGAGACCCAGGGGCAGACACGGGCGGAGACCCAGCCGGGCCGGGGCGGAAGGTGCCCGCAGCCTAGGCTGGGCTCATGAGCGATGACGCGCGCGCCCCGGCCGGGACCGTTCCTGATGACAGCGCGCTGCGCCGGGCGCTCGCCAGGGCCAGGGACGGCAAGGCGCTGGACCAGGCCGAGGCGACGACGCTGCTGCATTGCCGCGGCCAGCACCTGGCCAGGCTGCTCGGCTACGCCTCCCGGACCAGGGATGCCGGCCTGGCGGCGGCCGGCCGGGCGGGCATCATCACCTATTCCCGCAAGGTCTTCATCCCGCTGACCAGGCTGTGCCGGGACCGCTGCGCTTACTGCACGTTCGTCACCGTCCCCGGGCGCCTGGACAGCCCTTACCTGTCGCCGGACGAGGTGCTGAAGATTGCCGCCGATGGCGCCGCGCTCGGCTGCAAAGAGGCACTTTTCACCCTGGGTGACCGGCCGGAGGCACGGTGGCACCAGGCACGCGAATGGCTCGACGCGCACGGCTACGACGACACGCTGTCCTACGTCAGGGCGATGGCGATCAGGGTACTCGAGGAGACCGGGCTGCTGCCGCACCTCAATCCCGGCGTCATGAGCTGGCAGGACTTCCAGCGGCTCAAGCCGGTAGCGCCCTCCATGGGGATGATGCTGGAGACCACCGCGGCCCGGCTGTTCACCGACAAGGGCGGCCCGCACTTCGGCAGTCCAGACAAGGACCCGGCGGTAAGGCTGCGGGTGCTCCAAGACGCCGGACGCAGCGCGGTGCCGTTCACCACCGGCATCCTGATCGGCATCGGCGAGACGCTGGCCGAGCGGGCCGACTCGATCTTCGCCATCCGGCAGGTGGCCCGCGAGTACGGCGGCATCCAGGAAGTTATCGTGCAGAACTTCCGCGCCAAGCCGGACACGAAGATGCGCGGCGTCCCGGACGCGGAGATCGATGACCTCGCTGCCACTATTGCCGTGGCCAGGCTGGTGCTCGGCCCGGCCGCCCGGATCCAGGCGCCGCCGAACCTGATCGGCGATCAGTACCAGCTGATCCTGGATGCGGGGATTGATGACTGGGGCGGGGTGTCGCCGCTGACCCCGGACCACGTCAACCCGGAACGGCCCTGGCCGCAGATCGACGAACTTGCCTCCTGCACCGCAACCGCCGGGTTCACCCTGCGCGAGCGGCTGACGATCTACCCCGGTTACCTCCGCGAGCCGTGGCTGGACCCGCGGCTGGCGGCGCATGTGGGCGCACTTGCCGATCCCGCCACCGGGCTGGCCGACGAGAGCGCGATGCCGCGCGGACTGCCGTGGCAGGAGCCTGACGGCGGCTGGGGCGATGCCACCGGACGGACCGACCTGCACGTCACGATCGACACCACCGGCCGCACCAGCGACCGCAGGGACGACTTCGCCGAGGTGTACGGGGACTGGGACGAGGTCAGTGCCCGGATCGAGCCGTCCGCCAGGCAGGCAGCGCCCGGCATGGCAGTGCCCGGCATGGCAGTGCCCGGCATGGCTCCGCAGCGCCTGCGCGCCGACGTGCTCGCGGCGCTGCGCCGTGCCGAGAGCGACCCCGCCGGACTCACCGACTCTGAGGCCCTCGCGCTGCTCGACGCCGACGGCCCCGAGCTTGAGGCGCTCGCTGCGCTGGCCGACTCGGTGCGCAGGGATGTCTGCGGAGACGACGTCAGCTACGTGGTCACCCGGAACATCAACTTCACGAACGTCTGCTACACCGGCTGCCGGTTCTGCGCGTTCGCGCAGCGCCGCACCGACGCCGACGCCTACACCCTGTCGCTCGGGCAGGTCGCCGACCGGGCCGCCGAGGCGTGGGAGGCGGGCGCCACCGAGGTCTGCATGCAGGGCGGCATCCACCCGGACCTGCCTGGCGACGCATACTTCGACCTGGCCGCCGAGGTGAAGCGGCGCTGCCCGGACATCCACGTGCACGCGTTCTCCCCGATGGAGGTGATGAACGGGGCGTCGCGCACCGGCCTGCCGGTCCGCGAGTGGCTGACCCGGGCACGGGCGGCCGGGGTGGGCTCGCTGCCGGGCACGGCGGCGGAGATCCTGGACGACGAGGTCCGCTGGGTGCTCACCAAGGGCAAGCTGCCGGCAGCCGCGTGGATCGAGGTGATCACGACGGCGCACGAGCTGGGCATCCGGACGTCATCGACGATGATGTACGGGCACGTGGACACCCCGGCGCACTGGGTCGGGCACCTGCGGGTGATCCGCGGCATCCAGGAGCGCACCGGCGGCTTCACCGAGTTCGTGCTGCTGCCGTTCGTGCACGCCAGTTCGCCGATCTACCTGGCCGGCCTCGCCCGCCCCGGTCCGACCCGGCGGGAGAACCGGGCTGTGCACGCGGTGTCCAGGCTGCTGCTGCACGGCGCGATCAGCAACATCCAGTGCTCCTGGGTCAAGCTGGGGGAGCAAGCCTGCCACGACGTGCTCAGCGGCGGCGTCAACGACCTGGGGGGCACCCTGATGGAGGAGACGATCAGCCGGATGGCCGGCTCGCAGAACGGCTCCTACAAGACGATCAGCCAGCTCGCGGAGCTGGTCGCGCCGACCGGGCGGCCGCTGCGGCAGCGCACCACGACCTACGGACGACCTTCAGCGGAACGGATTGCCGCCGCCAGTGCCAGCGACGGGGTATGCGCCTCCGTGCGGGGCACCAGGGCGCCGCTGCCGCTGGTCGGTGCCTAG
>PMSW01000114.1 GCA_003168215.1 Actinomycetota bacterium | reverse complement strand
TGGTGCGTGTGGCCTCGCTAGCCGAGGCGCGCGAAGTCAGCGCCCGTGCCCGGATACACTCGTCCGGCGGGAGATCCCATGAGATGTTCACGTTAATTATCTTCGACAATGTGTAGGATCAAGGGTACGCTGTCGCCGCCCTCTGCCGAATTCGCCACGCAATCGAATCTTTCCTGGTGACATCGAAGAAGGCAGAGTGGCCACAGCGGTGACTACTGCCGACGATAGGGCACCATGACACCTAACCAATACGAGCGCACCCGCGGGAATCTGGGGCGCACACTGAGCGTCGCCGCAACGTCTATGCTCGTGGACGATGGACTGGCAGCGGCATGACAGCCCAGGATGGCCATGGTTTCGTCGTGAGTAGCGAGGTCACGATCTCGCCTGGTAGCGCGGGGATTCTGGAGCGCTCATTCCGGGAGCGTTTGCACCTCGTCGAGAAAGCACCCGGTTTCCACTGACTAGAGATCTGGCGAGATATCTCCCGGCCGGGCGTCTTCCAGATGGTGTCATGGTGGAACAACGCCGATAGCTTCCGCTGCTATATGCGGTCGGAAGAGCATCGGATTTCCCACGCACGGATCCCCACGACACCAGAAAAGCCGCACGGCACGGATGTTCGTCGCTATGTACTGCTTCCAGATAGCTAACATCCCGCGGACTCGTTACCCTTTGCCACAGGATCTCCGACCAACGGGTGGTTCGTTTATGCATGTTCGTAAATGTCCTGCCGCGTGGTGCACGTGATGGTCCGGTATTGGGGTTTAGAGCCACTGGCGTGATCCTCTGTAGTGCATGTCGTCGGCCCGCGCCGAAGGAATGCCGGGAATCCAGTAATGTGGGAGCTGAATTCTCCCGGGCGGGGGCGGGACATTTTGCAAAAGGTGCCCACGGGCGACGGAGGGCGTGCAAACACCGATGGAGCCGCATGACCTCGTGCCCCTCGCTGTGCTCGAGGCGACGCGTTCCCTGCTCCGGCTGAATACCGGCGCCGAGGCACGGCTTGTCGCCGAGCAGCTGGTACGTGAGCTGGGCGGCCAACTGGTCCCGGCCGATACCGATGACACCGCCACACTCCCAGTCGACGTCTCGTTCGGCGACGGCCAGCCGCTACTGGCCGCTGCGCCGCCGCAGTTCGACCACCGCACCGTCGCTAGAGATCAGTCTCACCAGGCCAGCATCCTGCAGGACACCGGCGACGAGCCTACTCTGGGGGAGTCAGCGTGCTGAACTGTGCAGATGGTGGCGCGCTCGAAGGCTCGAACCCCCAGCCATCAGATCCGTAGTCTCGTGCCGCGTCCGGTGAATCCAGCGGCGTCCAGTGGCGCAGGTCAGGAGCGGTTGACACCGGCCACCGGGCTTTATGCTTGCCCCACGGTCCTGGAGGTGCCCGAGCGTATGTCAGCTGGCTACTCGCGGCTGGAACCGGAGCTGATGACTACCCGGCTACGGCTGACGATGCTCGTCCTGGACGATGCTCCCTACATGCGCGCCATCTGGGCTACCCGCCCCGGTGTGCCGCCCCCGAACCAGGACCAGGCCGTGGCGCGCCTAGCCGGGCGCATCGCCGAGTACGAGCTGACCGGCATCCACTGCTACGGGATGAGGCTCCAGGGAAACGACGAGGTATTCGGCTACTGCGGGCTTGTAACGGGCCGCACTGGTCTGGATGAACCAGAGATCGCCTACGAGCTGATCCCGCAGATGCACAACTTTGGTTACGCCACCGAAGCTGCCCAGGCGGTCATCTCCGCAGCCAGGGCTACTGGACGGCATAGGCTCTGGTCCACCGTCGGAACCTGGAACATCGCTTCTTTGCGAGTGCTTGAGAAGAACGCTTTCGTCCGTGATCACAGCCGCTGGGATAAAGACGGTGAAATCGTCTACCTAAGGTACGAGCTTCAAGGCCAGCAGCAGCCACGCGGAGGCCAACCTGTTGCGTGAAGGACGAGGCGAGGAAGGTCCGTCCTTCCGATAGCTGCCGAGGTCCTGCCGGGGAAGATCAGTGTCAAGGGTCTGCACCGCGCGCTGCTCACCCATTACCAGCTGCTGCGCATGGCCATGGTCACCGCCATCGAGTGCCGCCCCGACACCGACCCCGACCGGGCCAGCTTCACCACCACCCTGGAAACAGCCCGCGAGGAACTCACCGCCGCCCCGCGGCATCTGCCCCGACAGCCCCGCTGACCTGCCCGGCGTCTGGCCGATCCTGGAGCGCTACCCTGAGCGGGTGGAAGACCCGTCGCGGCGACCGCCTGACGCACGTGCCGCCCGGGTGTTCTTCTTCACCGGCGTCAGCCCACGGCGATGACCGGCCGGCGGGGCGGGCTGTTGCGGCAGCGGAACTTCCGCCTGTTCTGGACCGGGGAGAGCATCAGCGAGGTCGGCAATTCCGTCACCATCGTCGTCATTCCGCTGGTCGCCATCGACACCCTGCACACCAGCACGTTCATCGTCACGCTGCTGACCGCGATGGTCTGGCTGCCCTGGGTCATCATCGGCATTCCCGCCGGAGCGTGGGTCGACCGGCTCCCACCCCGGCCCGTCATGCTGGCAGGTGATGCGATCTCGGTGGCGGTGTACGCGAGCGTCCCTGTCGCCGCCTGGTGCGGGTTGCTGACCGTGGCGCAACTCATCGCGGTCACGCTGATCGCCGGCGCGGCGACAGTGTTCTTCAACAGCGCCTACCAGGTCCTGCTCCCAGGGGTAGTCGACGAGGCGGACCTTACCGAGGGGAACGCCAAGCTGATGGGCAGCCGCGAGGTCGCCCAGATCGGCGGGCCAGGGCTCGGCGGGCTGCTCGCCCAGGCGGCCGGCCCCGTGACCGGGCTGCTGGCCGACGCGGTGAGCTTCGCCGTCTCGTTCTGCTGCCTGACCGCCATGCAGCCACCGCGGGATCGCCGGTCGGGTGGCCCCGACGCCGGGGGCGTGCTCGACGGTCTTCGCTTCGCCTGGCGGGATCCCTACCTGCGCGCGATGACGGCGTTCTCATCGCTCGCCAACCTGGCACTCACCGGTGTCGACGCCCTCCTCGTCGTCTTCCTGGTCCGTACTGTCGGGCTGTCCTCGGCAGCGGCCGGCCTCGTCATGGCCAGCCTCGGCGTTGGCGGCGTCCTCGGCGCACTTGTCGCCCGCCCACTGGGACGACGGTTCGGCACAGCGCGGGCCATGCTCATCGCCGTCCCGGGCGGTCTGTGCTTCGCGCTGCTGCTCCCGCTCGCGGACAAGGGACCGCGGCTCGCGTTCGCCAGCGTAGCGATGATGTGCGCCGGTTGCGTCATCGTCATCGGGAACGTGATCGTCGACAGCTTCATGCAGACCTACGTCTCGCCGGACATACTCGGCCGAGTCACCTCGGCGACCAGGGCCGTCGGGTTCGCGATGATGCCCGTCGGCGCGCTGCTCGCCGGAGTCCTCGCCACCGCGCTGGGGGTCAGGGCTGCGCTATGGATACTCACTGCCCTGATCGCCGCGTCCGGCCTCACGTTCCTGCTGACTCCCATGCGGCACCTGCGTGACCTGCCGCGGCGCCCAGCCGAGGATAGCGTCCCGGCTATGCATCTAGAAGTTTAGTTTGCTAGCGGACATCGAGAACCTGGTGGACTGGATGCTCACGTCCGGCCGCCGGCGGGGCGGCAAGGCCGGTACCGGCCTTGGTCCCCGGTCGTGCGGCTCACGCTCGGCAGGCTCAAGGCCGCGTTCGAGATGGCGGTAGACGAGGGGCGACTCGTCCGCAACGTGGTCAAGCTCGTCACGCCTCCCGAGTACACGCCAGGAGAACGAGAGACCCGGTCGAAGACCGAAGTCCGCAGGTTCTGCGCACGGTCACCAAGGACAGGATGCACGCAGCGTGGCGCCTGAGCTTGTACGGTCTGCGCCATGGGGAAGTCCTCGGTCTCCGCTGGTCGGACATTGGCCTAAGGGCTAAGACCGTCAGCCAGGGCCCACAGCAAGCGAGAAGGCCACCTCTCACACCCGAGAATGTGGCTCCTGACCTGCGGATACGTTGGCGCGCTCGGAGGGACTCGAACCCCCAACCTTCTGATCCGTAG
>PMSW01000093.1 GCA_003168215.1 Actinomycetota bacterium | reverse complement strand
CCGGTCACGGGGGGCAGCCCGGAGGACGCGCGCATGCTCGCCTACCAGGTGAGCGGTACCTTCACGCCGTATCCGGCATTCCACGGGCGGAAGGTCTCCTGGGCGGCGGTCGCTACCATCGTGGCCGGCTTCCTGACCGGGGGCCTCGCCCTCGTCTTCGGCCCGACCTGGTGGCTGTTCTGGGCCGCCGCGGGGCTCGCTGCCGTGGGCGGCCTGCTCGCGCTTGCCACCAACATGTTCGAGGACTGGTACTAAGGCCGGCCCGACTGTCAGAGCGGCCAGCTACGCTCGCACCTCGTGGCCAGCCTTTCATTTCCGGCTCCCCAGCACACCCTGACGCCGGATGACGCGCGCCTGATGACGTTGCGCGCTCAGGGGCTGATCGGCACCGAGGGACGCCGCGGCGGAGTGCCCGGCATGCTGCGGCGGCTCGGCGCCGTCCAGCTCGACACGATCAGCGTCCTCGCCCGCTCACATGAGCTGGTTGCCTACGCCAGGCTCGGCGCCGTCCCGCGGGACCGCATCGAGCGCGCCTACTGGAATCCTGGCCAGGCCAGTGCGTTCGAGTACTGGTCACACGCTGCCTGCGTGCTGCCGATCGAAGAATGGCCGTACTACGAGTTCCGGCGGCGTGCGCTGCGGGCCCGGGGCATGCGCTGGCATCAGAGCCACGAGCGGGCCTGCGCCGAGGTGCTGGCCAGGCTCCGGGCTGAGGGCCCGCTGACTGCCACCCAGCTAGGCGGCGCCAAGAACGGCGGCGCATGGTGGGACTGGTCCGAGACAAAGATCGCCGTTGAGTGGCTGCTCGATACCGGCGATGTGATCTGCTCCCGGCGGACAGGCTGGCGGCGGGTATACGACCTGGCCGAGCGCGTGCTGCCGGATGGCCTGCTCGGCGCCTGCCCGCCGGATGAGGAATGCGTGATCCACCTGGTCGGCGTGACCGCCCGGGCGCTGGGCATCGTCACCCGGGCGGACCTGGTCGACTACCAGCGGCTGCGCCACTTCAGTCACGGGCCGCTCAAGGACACCGCCGCTGCCAGTGATGTCGCGATCGCGGCCGGCCTCACGCCGGTCGTAATCGACAGCGGCGGGACTGCGGTCCCCGGCTGGGCGGATCCTGCGGCCCTTGACCTGGCGGCCGCCGCCGGACGGCCCGGTGCCGGCCGCGGCCGGCACCGGGTCACGCTGCTGTCGCCGTTCGACTCCCTTATCTGGGACAGGAAGCGCACCCTGCGAACGTTCGGCTTCGAGCACAGCCTGGAGGCGTACGTGCCCAAGGCGAAGCGCGTGCACGGCTATTTCACGATGCCGCTGCTCGCCCGGGGCAGGCTGCTCGGCCGGGTAGATCCAGCCCGCAGCGGGCGGACGCTGGTCGCCCGCCAGCTGTCACTTGATGCGCCGCCGGCCGCCGAGCCGATGGCGAGGGCGCTGGCCGAGGCCGCCGCCTGGGTCGGCTGCGACAGCGTCAAGCTTGACCGGGTGGAGCCGCCGCAGCTGGCCCAGCGACTCGCGGCAGCGCTCGCCGCGGTAACCTGACGCCGCTGAGCCTGGCTCAGCGCAGCTCGATCAGCTTCTCCCGCACCGCCACCATCACCGCCTCCATCCTGGAATGGATCTGCAGCTTCTCCAGGATGTTGCGTACGTGGTTCTTGACCGTGTTCTCGGAGATGAACAGCTCCTTGGCGATGTCCCTGTTGTTCATCCCCCTGGCGACGAGCCTCAGCACCTGCATCTCCCGCTCGGTGAGCCGCGGCGCAGGCACCTGCTGGACGCGCTCCTCCGCATCGCGCCCGGCAAGCGTGGCGAATTCGGTCAGCAGCTTCCGGGCCATCGACGGGTTGATCAGCGACTGACCGCCGTAAACCGCCCGGACCGTCTCCGCGACCTCGTCAAGCGGCAGGTCCTTCAGCAGGTAACCGCTCGCGCCAGCCCGGATCGCCTCGAAGAGATCCTCTTCCTCGTCGCTGATCGTGAGCATGACGATCTTGGCGCTCGGCGCGACCTCTTTCATCGCCCGGCATGCCTCGATTCCGCTGCTGCGGGGCATCCGGATATCCATCAGGACGACATCGGGCAGCGATTCGCCAGCCTTCTCGACAGCCTCGGATCCGTCGCTGGCCTGGCCGACCAGCTCAATGTCTTCCTCTTCGTCCAGGACCATTTGCAGGCCGCGGCGGAACAGCGCGTGATCGTCAACGATCATCGTGCGAATCGGCTCGGGAAGCCCTGGTGTCTCCGGGGGCGCTCCGGCAGCCTCACGGCCTCCATCCATGACGCCTCCTCCCATGACCCGCCTCCTGCCAGCCAGACCGCTCCAGCAGGCGGCATCTGGCCGTCCCGCAGTGCTGCGTGATCAACTCTTGCCGACCGGCGCGCCCGGCGCAACCGCAGCGCCAGCCCCGCGCCAGTCGAGCGCCAGTCGCGCGGCGGCAACACGGCACGGCCACCCGGGCCAGGCGCGGCGGGACTGCGAGGCAGTCACCGCCCAGCCGCATCTCGTGCCCGTCCTAGCCGGCCTCCCGGCCTGCTACCGCTGTGCCGGCTGGCTGCCGGGACGGGATCATCGCACGCCGCACGGCTTGCTGCCTGGACCGGGCATCCGGTGCCGCGTACCTCGCCTTGAGCGATTCATCGTCGCGCTCATCGGCGTTGTCCTCGACCAGCCGGATGACGCCGTACTGGTATCCGCGCCGCCGGTACACGACGCTCGGGTCGCCACCTTCGGAGTCGCGGAACAGGAAGAAGTCGTGACCCACCAGTTCCATCTCGAATAGCGCCTGGTCGATGCTCATCGGCGTGGCACCGTGGGACTTCTCCCGCACGACAAGCGGGCCGTCACCTTCCATCTGGATCGCGATGACGTCATCATCTCCCCCGGCGGCCTGGCCGTCAGTCAGCGGCCGCGCATCGGGGGACTGCGCGGACCCGGCCAGGCCAGGCAGGTCGGCGGCGCGAGACGCCAGTTGCCCGCCATGACGGCACTTGCGCCGGTCGCCAGCCCTGCGCAGCCGTGACTCCAGCTTGGCGAAGGCCATGTCGAGCGCCGTGAACCGGTCCTCGGCGGCGGCCTCGGCCCGGATTGCCGGACCGCGGGAGGCGATGGTCAGCTCCACGCGTTCCCTGCGGCCAGACTGGCGCGGGTTCCGCTCGGTGGATACCTCCACATCGATCCTGATCGCGTTGCTGTCCAGCCGCGCGATCTTGGATAGCTTGGCTGTCGCGTGCCTGCGGAACCGTTCCAGCACGTCGGTGTGCCGGCCCTTGAAGATGATGTCCACTCAGGGAACCCCCTTCTGCCCGGTCGGAGAGAACGGCACCCGCCCGGCCGACCTGGTCTTCGACCCCACATCCGCCTGCTGAGNNATCCCCCGGCGGGGCAGGACTTACTTCTAAGCCGCACCGTGATCGGTCGACGAGAAGTCGCCTTACGTGGGCCGTTTCGCCTGCGGCTGGCATCGGCTTGCCAGGGCGGGCTCCCCGGTGACGGGGCGGCCTGCCCGACGCAACCACGGACCCGGGCGGGTGCCATGACACGAACGCTAGCCCCATACCGATCGAATGTCAGGAGGGAACAGTCCGACAATTCGTAACGGAGAGTGAAAAACTGGTCCCTACCTGCGAGAAAGACTTAGCCGGGGTAGGCCGGATCCTGGCCGCGGCCGAGTGGTTCCCAGCTGCCATCGGGACCGGAAAGCGTCACTAGCAGGCCGCCGCGAAGGCCGGCCACGATCTGCGACCCGGCGGTCGCGAGCGAGATGGTATGCGGCTCGGCGCCGATGGGCGTGGGCTGGCCGCCGCTCACTGGTACTTCCTCGAGCACCGCGCGGACCGACCCCGGCCTGGCCAGCACCATCAGGTTATCGGCGTCATACCAGCTCAGCGCGGCTGGATCGGGAATGCCGGCGCCAATGGGCGCGAGCGGCCCGATGGATGCCGTGTTGGCCCCCAGCGTGACCGCTCCGATCTCCAGCTGTGCGCCGTTATTACCGCGGACGATCATCGCTATGCGGACGCCATCGGGCGCGATGCGCACCGAAGTGACCCGCTCTCCGGGCAGCAGCTGGCCGACGTCGACTGCGATGGGTGCCTTGCCGCCAGGCCGGCGCAGCCAGACTCCGTGACCGGTGGCCAGCCACAGGTCGCCGCTGGTGTCCCAGCTCAGTGACGTGATCCTGCCGCCCGGCCGCCAGGTTGCGAGACTCGCCCCCTTGGTGAGCGCGCCAAAATACACGACCCTGCCATCGGCAGAGATGCCGGCGATAGAGCGCTGGCCGGCCCCGGGAGAGGTTCCGGTGATAGCGCGCTCGCCGGTGTCCGGGGTGACGGCGATCGAGGTCATCGGGACGAGCCCGGTGCCTGCCTGCCCGAGGACTAGCTTTGGCGGCGCGGCGGCCTGCGAGGGCGGCAGCGCCTGAACCGCGCCGCCCTTGCCGATGAAGTACAGCCCGCCGTCGGCCACCGGCCTGGGCACCCTGCCCGAGTACCTGCTGGGCAGCTCAACGCCGTCGACCGAGCCGGGCAGCGACTGCGGATGCCCGTCGACCTCGAGCTTGACTGATTTGATGGCCTGACGCCCATAAGACGGGCTGGTCAGCGTCCATACGAGCTGCGCGGCGATGTTGTCTAGCACCGTCGGCCCGGCCCGTGCGACCGTGCCGCCAAGATTCACGATGGCGCCCGGACCCTCGATGTTGACGCCGAGGATCTTGGTGCCCGGCGGGAAACTCGTGTGCGTGACGCCGGCCAGCGTGCCAAGTGGCTGCTGCTGCAACGCGCTCACCAGGTCCGTGGCAAGGTCTCGCACGGTCGCCTGGAGTGGCACGAACACCGGGTCGGGCACGAGCGTTCCGCCGCGTGCGGCAAAGAAATACAGGTTCCGTGGCTGAAACACGCGCAGGAAATCGGACTTCGTCAGCAGCAGCCGCTTTGGCGGGTTGACGATCCGCCACTGACCGCGGATTTTCATGAGCTTAAGCCGGAAGCTGATGGCCTGCTTAGCCGATGGAGAGGGGATCTGGTACTGGCCGTGGGCGGTCAGCGTGGCAAGCTCCAGGCCGCTGACGACGACGCCCTGCGTCTGGGTGCCCGACTGCCCGATCAGGTGCGGGAGGGTGGCCGCGGCGGGACTGAACCTCGGCTGGGTGACCACTGTCACGGCCAAGCCCGGTTTCCAGGTCCGTGCCTGCCCCGGAGTCAGGTACTCCCGGGCAACCGCATTGCTGCCAGCGAAGCTGGCGTTTGCCGCCAGGAAGCCAGACACGATCTGCACCGGCTTCCAGCCTTTGCCCGGCGATGCGGGAATCAGCTGGGGGAAATCGTCGCCCTGGGTCACCTCGTTCTGCGGCTGGCTGAGTGACCTGGCCGGCCCGCCGGAGGGAATCGTGGCGCATCCGGCCGCGGCCACGGAAACGCAGGCAGCGAGCGCTAGCGGCGCGAGCCGTCGCCGGACCGGACGGCATGCGGTCTCCGGCGGCCTAGTCACCGCTAACCGCCGCCGTGCTGCCCGCCGCCGCCGCGGTGCTGCCCGCCGGCGCCGCGATGCTGCCCGTGGACGTGCCCTTTCCCTCCAGCATGACCGCCTCTGCCGCTCCGGCGGCGGTGGCCAGGTCAGCCTCGTCGGGGCCAAGCGGCAACGGCGATCCGGCGAACTCGGTGCCAGTGAGCCGCGGCAGGGTCAGCCGGAACACCGAACCCCTGCCCCGCTCCCCCCAGGCCTCCAGCCAGCCCCCGTGCAGCCGGGCATCCTCGAGCGCGATCGAGAGGCCAAGGCCGGTGCCGCCGGTTGTCCTTGCGCGCGCGGGGTCCGCCCGCCAGAAACGGTCGAACACGAGGTTCTCCTGGCCGGGGGTGAGTCCTACGCCGTAGTCCCTGACCGCGACGGCCACCGCGTCCCTGTCGCCGGCGACGGTCACGACCGTATTCCTGCTCTCGCCGTGCTCAACTGCGTTGACCAGGAGATTCCGCAGGATGCGCTCGACGCGGCGGCGGTCCGCCTCGGCCACGCACGGTCCGGCAGGGAGCCGGAACTCGATCTTGGCGCCCCGGCGCTCGGCTAGCTGCTGCGCCACGTCAGCCGCGTTCCTGACGAGATCGCAGATATCGACGGGCTCCGGCTCAAGGGTCGCCGCGTTGGCGTCATATCTGCTGATCTCCAGCAGGTCAACGAGCAGCGACTCGAACCGCTCCAGCTGGCTCTGCAGCAGCTCAGCAGAACGGCCGGAGGAGACATCCAGCTGCTGCCTGGATGCGAAGAGCACGTCCGCGGCGATCCTGATGGTCGTCAGCGGAGTCCGCAGCTCGTGCGACACATCAGAGACAAACCGCCGCTGCACATGCGAAAGATCCTGCAGTTCCTGCATCTTTTCCTGCAGGCTCGCTGCCATCTCGTTGAAGGCGGTCGCCAGCGCGGCCAGGTCGTCGGCCCCGCGCACTTGCATACGCTCGCCCAGATTGCCGGTGGAAAGCCGCTGGGCACTGCGGGCTGCCTGCCGGACGGGAACGACGACCCAGCGGGTAACGAGCGAGGCAATCGCCGCAAGCAGGAAGACCAGCGCGAGGCCGACGACGATAATGGTCCGCTGCACCAGGGCGAGAGTCTGCTGTTCCTGGGTGAGCGGGAACAGGTAGTACAGCTGGTATTCGGTGCCCACCGGAACGCCGATGGCCAGGCCGGGAACCGGCTGGCCGCCGTCAGCGGGAACGAGGCTCGTCGGCTCGAAGCTCGTCGGCTCGGAGCTTGGCTCGCGATTCCCCCTCGACTGCTGGTCGGCACCGACGCGGTTGATCAGATCCGCCGGAATCGCTCCGCCCAGGCGATAGGGGCCCTTGTACCAGCCGAGGACGTCAGCGTTCTTTCCGTGGGACCGGTTGATCATCACGGCGGCGCCGGTGCCGCCGGAGTTGGTCTCCTCGGGCAGCTGAATCAGGATCTTGTACATCAGGTCACTCGCGGCGGGAGAGGCCGGGGCAATCGCAGGAAAGGCAGTGGGGCTCTCTGCCAGGGTCAGGCCGCTGGCCGCCAGCGTGGCCGCCGATCTCTCCTTGTTCTGCAGCAGCCCGGCGGCGATCTGCTGAACGAGAAAGAAGCCGAGTACCGTGATGACGGCGACGGAAAAGACCAGGGTCGTGCCAACCACGCGCAACTGCAGCGACCGGCTCCAGCGCATCCGCAGGCCCGCCAGCGCGGCTCCGCAGCGAGCCTGCGCGGTCCTGGCAGCTCGCCGGGCGGTCCCGGCAGCGCGCCGGGCGCGCGGCCACGGCGGCTGGGCCTCCGCGGCTGCAGCGGCGAGGGCGCGGGCGGCGGGACTGGCACCAGCACGCGCATCGCTCCGGTCGCTGCTAGGAGTCGCTGCCCCCTTCATGACCCTTCTTCGCTGGAAGGAGCGGACCCGGCCGGCCGCGCTTACCCGCCGGGCCGGCTCAGCCTGATCCGGCCTTGTACCCCACGCCGCGGACGGTCACGACGACCTCGGGGCGCTCAGGATCTTTTTCGATCTTGGCACGGAGCCGCTGAACGTGGACGTTGACCAGGCGGGTGTCGGCCGCGTGCCGGTATCCCCACACTTGCTCAAGCAGGACCTCGCGGGTGAACACCTGGCGCGGTTTGCGAGCCAGCGCAACCAGCAGGTCGAACTCCAGCGGCGTGAGGTTGAGCGGCTCGCCGCTCCGCTTCACCGCGTGCCCGGCCACGTCGATGCTGACCTCGCCAATCTGCAGCATCTCCGGAGCAGGATCGTCGGTCCTGCGCAGCCTGGCGCGGACCCGCGCGATCAGCACCTTCGACTGGAACGGCTTGACGATGTAGTCGTCAGCACCCGATTCCAGGCCCAGTACCACGTCGACCGTGTCGCTCTTGGCGGTCAGCATGACGATCGGGACCCCCGACTCGGCCCTGATCTGGCGGCAGACGTCGATCCCGTCCATACCGGGCAGCATCAGGTCGAGTAGCACGAGATCAGGGCGAGTGTCATGGAAGGCGTCCATGGCCCTGTCGCCGTCGAAGACGAACGTTGGCTCGAACCCCTCACCACGGAGCACGATTCCCAGCATCTCGGCGAGAGCGGCGTCGTCGTCGACGACCAGCACGCGACCTTTCATAAGCCTCATCGTTCCACGTAAATGTCGGCGGGGGGGATTTCACAGGCAGTCGATCCTGCGCCCAGGACCAGCAGGGTACCCGCAGTGACCGGCTGGGCAACCCCCCGTTCGGTGACGACGGCGGTTACCAGGCCAGGTGGGGTGATATCGAAGGCGGGGTTATAGGCACTTGTCCCGGCGGGCGCGGCAGGCCTGCCATGGAAGGAGGTGACCTCCGCGGCAGGCCGGTGCTCCACCACGATCGCCGCGCCGTCGGGCGTGCCGGGATCGATGGTAGACGTGGGCGCCACGACCACGAAAGGCACCCGGTGGTAGCTGGCCAGCACCGCGAGGCCGTACGTGCCTACCTTGTTCGCGATGCTGCCATCCGCGGCAATCCGGTCCGCACCGGTGAGCACCACGTCCACTTCGCCCGCAGCAAGCAGCGACGCCGCCGCGGCATCGGCCAGCACCGCATGCGGCATGCCCGCCCGCCGTGCCTCGTAGGCCGTCAGCCTCGCCCCTTGCAGCAGCGGCCTGGTCTCGTCCACCCAGAGCATCGCCAGCCTGCCCGCGCGGTGCGCGGCAAGGACTACGGCGAACGCCGTTCCCGCACCCGCCGAGACCAGCGCGCCGGTGTTGCAATGCGTAAGGATACGGGCGTTCTGCGGGATCAGGCCGAGCCCGTGCAGAGCCATCGCGGCGCTAGCCGCGGCATCCTCCGCGGCAATAAGCCTGGCCTCGGCCAGGGCAGCACGGGCAGCGATCCGTTCTCGATCTGTGGCGCCGGCGCGGGCTGCCCGCTGGTATGCCGCCAGTGCGCGGCTGGTGCCCCAGCCCAGGTTCACCGCGGTTGGCCTGGCTTGCCCGATCGCGGCCGCGGCTTGCGCGACATCATCGCCGCGGGATGCGGCAAGCGCCACGCCGAACGCGCCCGCCACGCCCAGCAGCGGCGCCCCCCGCACCACCAGATGGCGGATAGCGTCAACGAGCGCGGGCACATCCGCGCAGGTGACTACGGCCTCCTCGGCAGGAAGCCTGCGCTGATCGAGCAACTCGATCGCCGGGCCGCCCGGCGGGTCGAGCCAGCGCAGCGCGGGAATGTCCACACCACGAGTGTGCAGCCCAAAATGCGCCCACGCCAATCCCGTGCGCGGGATGACCGGGATGCGTCCGGCCCGGTCCTGCGCGCCTGTTCCGCCAGAACAGGCGCCTTCGCGCTCGTCCTGCTAGCACGGAAACTTAGGCGGGCTCCAGCACGCCCTAATTTCCGTGCTGACGGAATGGGGGTGTGCTGACGCGCCTGGCGGGCGCGTCCGCGTCCACCGCCGGAGATTCCGCGCGAACCCGGATAACCTTGGCCCCAGATCGCGGACGGGGGCGGGAGGACCTGCGTGGCCGAAGTGCTGACCGGGGAGGCAGCTCTCCTCGATATCCCGTCCGCCAGGTTCCCGAGCCGCCTGCCCGGCCCCTTGCCCGGCCTGCTGCCAGGCCCCTTGCCCGGTCTGCTGCCCGGCCTCCTGGTCGGCGGAAGGATGTTAGCCGGAGAAGACGATTAGCCCGGCGGCTACGGGGCACGCGGACGGAGCAGCGGGGCACGCCTGCCGGACCCGTCGTCCGGGACAGCGGGAGAGTTGGTAACTGCTGACTAGCGCAGGGCAGCCGCCATCGCGGCGCGACAGACCCGGCGAGCGGATACCCGTACCGGGGTGACGGCCAGGACAGCACGACAGCACGAGCAGGAGATGGGGGAAGCGGCCAGTGCGGGCGATTGCGGCGGCATGAGCGCGGCAACCGGGCAGCGTCAGTGGCACGTCCGGCGTGCCGCTGCGGCGGTGCTGGCCGTCGCGGCCATCGCGGCGGGCATCGTGATCGGGCGGCACACGCTAGCCGAGTCCCTGCGGCGGCTAACGGGCCTCGACTGGACCTGGTTCCTTGCGGCTATCGCCTGCGAGTGCGTCTCGCTGGCCGCCTTCGGCCTCAGCCGCCGCCGGCTGCTGCGGGCCGACGGCAGCAGTGCCCACTTCAGCTCGGTCATGGCGATCACCTACGCGAGCAACGCGCTGTCGATGACGATCCCGTTCGCCGGGGCTCAGCTGGCCGTCGTTTTCTCCTACCAGCAGTTCCGGCGGCGGGGTCTCGGGCAGGCGGTCACCAGCTGGGCGCTGGCAGTCTCGGCGATCTTGTCCACGTCCGCCCTTGCGGTGGTCCTGGTCGCCGGGTCACTCGCGGGCGGCGCATCCGTCGCCACCGCCCTCGGGTTCGCCGGCGCGGCCCTGCTCCTGCTGCCGGCCGTGGCCGTGCTGCTGGGCCTGCGCAACCAGCGAGTGCGCCGGGTGCTGAGCGTGGCGCTGGCCAGGCTCATCACCCTCGGCCGGCGTCTGCTTCGCCGGCCGCCTGGCAAGGCCGCGGACGCCCTTGAGCAGATCCTCGATCGCGTGGCCAGCATCAGGATGTCGTGGCTGCGCTACGCGGAGGTGTTCGCGCTCGCGCTGCTGAACTGGATCGGCGACTGCGCCTGCCTGGCCTGCGCCATCCACGCCGCTGGCCAGCCGATACCCTGGCACGGCCTGCTCCTCGCCTATGCCGCGGGCGCTGCGGCCGGCAGCACGGGACTCACCCCGGGCGGCTTCGGGCTGGTCGAGGCTACCCTGACGGCGGCACTGGTGGCCGTCGGGATGAACAGTTCCGGCGCGCTGACCTCGGTGCTCGCTTACCGGCTTGTCAACTTCTGGATGATCCTGATCGGCGGCTGGATCACGATGATCGTGCTGACCCGGTTCAGGAGCCGTACCGCCACGAGTCCAGATAATCCCGCTGCGCCGGGGTGAGCGCGTCGATCTCCGTCCCCAGCGAGGCCAGCATCAGGCTGGCGATCTGCGCGTCGATGGCGGCCGGGACGTCATGCACGCCGGGCGGGAGCCCGGCGTGATCACGCGCCAGCCAGGCGAGCACGAGCGCCTGGGCGGCGAAGGACAGGTCCATCACGGCTGCCGGATGGCCTTCCGCGGCGACGAGGTTGACTATCCGTCCCTCGGCCAGCAGGATCAGCCGCCTGCCGTCGGCGAGCACGTACTCGTCGGCGTGCGGGCGGACCTGGGGGTGCACGGCAACGGCCAGCCCGGCCAGGCCGCGCACGTCGATCTCGACGTCGAAGTGGCCGGCATTGGCCAGGATCACGCCGTCGCGCATGACCGCCAGGTGCCCGGCGGCGATCACGCCGCGGGAGCCGGTGGCGGTGATGAATATCTCGCCGACCGGCGCGGCGGCGGCCATCGGCAGCACATGAAAACCCTGCATGACCGCGTCGAGCGCGCGGACCGGATCGACCTCGGTGACGATGACGCGGGCACCGAGCCCCCTGGCCCGCTCGGCGATCCCGGTGCCAGCCGACCCGAACCCGGCGACTACCACCACCTTGCCGGCCAGCAGCGTGTTGGTAGCGCGGATGATGCCGTCGATCGCTGACTGCCCGGTGCCGTACCTGTTGTCGAGCATGCGCCTTGTCTCTGACGCGTTCGCGGCCACCATCGGGAAGCCCAGCGTGCCCGCCGCGGCCATCCGGCGGAGCCTGGCCACCCCCGTCGTGGTCGACTCGCAGCCGCCGAGCACCCCGGCGAGCAGCTCCTGCCGCTCCGCGTGCAGGGTGTTCACCAGGTCACACCCGTCATCGATGACCAGGGCGGGCGCGCAGTCCAGCGCACTGTGGATGTGCTCGTAGTAGGTCTTCCTGTCCGCCCCTGACCGGGCCGACACCGTGGCGCCCTGGCACGCCGCCAGCGCCGCGGCAACGTCGTCCTGGGTGGACAGCGGGTTGGAGGCGGCCAGGTGGACCTGCGCCCCGCCGGCCCGCAGCACGTTCACCAGGCCGGCCGTCTCCGCAGTGACATGCAGGCAGGCGGCCACGGCCAGGCCGGCGAACGGCTGCTCGGCCTCGAAGTGGGCCCTGATCAGCCCGAGCGCCGGCATGGCCCGCTCCGCCCAGCCGATCCTGGCCAGCCCGGCGGCGGCCAGCCCCTGGTCCGCGACGTCGGAGCGCGGCCCCTGAACCGGTGCTGCGCCGGCGGCCCGGCTGCCCGCGGTCAGCCGGCTGCCCGCAGCGCCCCGGCTGCCCGCAGCGCCCCGGCTGCCCGCGGCGGGCCGGCGCTCGGCCATCGGTCAGTAGCGGTAGTGGTCGGACTTGTACGGCCCGTCCACGCCCACGCCGATGTAGTCGGCCTGCTCCTTGGTCAGCCGGGTCAGCCGCACGCCCAGCGCGTCGAGGTGCAGCCGGGCGACCTTCTCGTCCAGGTACTTGGGCAGCACGTGCACGCCGAGCGGATACTGCTCGGTCTTGGTGAACAGCTCGACCTGCGCGATGACCTGGTTGGTGAAGCTGTTGGACATGACGAAGCTCGGATGGCCGGTGGCGTTCCCCAGGTTGAGCAGGCGGCCCTCGGACAAGACGATCACCGAGTGCCCGTCAGCGAAGACCCATTCGTCGACCTGCGGCTTGATCGAGATCTTCCTGATCCCGGGCAGCCGCCCGAGGCCGGCCATGTCGATCTCGTTGTCGAAGTGCCCGATGTTGCCGACAATCGCCTGGTGCTTCATCTGGCTCATCTGCGCGGCGGTGATGATGTTGAAGTTGCCGGTCGCGCTGACGAAGATGTCCGCGCTGGCCACCACGTCCTCCAGGGTGGCCACCTGGAAGCCGTCCATGGCCGCCTGGAGTGCGCAGATCGGGTCAATCTCGGTGATGATGACCCGGGCACCCTGGCCGCGCAGCGACTCGGCGCACCCCTTGCCCACGTCGCCGTAGCCGCAGATGACCGCCACCTTGCCGCCGATGAGGACATCGGTCGCCCGGTTGATCCCGTCCACGAGGGAGTGCCGGCAGCCGTACTTGTTGTCGAACTTCGACTTGGTCACCGAGTCGTTCACGTTGATCGCCGGGAACCGCAGGGTGCCCGCGCTGGCCATCTCATACAGCCGGTGCACTCCGGTGGTGGTCTCCTCGGTGACGCCCCTGATCTGCCCGGCGGCCGCCGTCCACTTGCCCGGGCTCGCGGCCAGCGACCGCCGCAGCACGTCCAGCAGGACGCGCCATTCGTCGGCGTCGTCCGCCGCCGCGGACGGCACTCCCCCGGCGCGCTCGTACTCGGCGCCCTTGTGCACGAACATGGTGGCGTCCCCGCCGTCGTCGAGGAGCATGTTCGGCCCGTCGCCGGCCGGCCAGCTGAGCGCCTGCTCGGTGCACCACCAGTACTCCGCCAGGCTCTCGCCCTTCCACGCGAAGACCGGGATGCCCCTCGGGTCCTCCGGCGTGCCGTCCGGGCCGACCGCGATGGCCGCGGCGGCGTGATCCTGGGTGGAGAAGATATTGCAGCTTGCCCAGCGCACCTGCGCGCCGATGGCGACGAGCGTCTCGATCAGCACCGCCGTCTGCACGGTCATGTGCAGTGAGCCGGTGATCCGCGCGCCGCGGAGCGGCTGGGCATGCCCGTACTCCTCCCGCACGGCCATCAGGCCCGGCATCTCGTGCTCGGCGAGCCTGATCTCCTTGCGCCCGAACTCGGCGAGCGACAGATCGGCGACCTTGAACGGAAGGGTCTGCCCGGACATACGTAACTCCTCTGCGGTGGATTTCGTGGTCCGACGCATCGACCGTATGAGATGCGGGCGGGTGAGCGCACGCTCTGCCGGGTAATCCTGACAGGAAATTGTTAGATTGGCTGGCATGCGCATCACGGAGGCGGCGCGGCGCCTCGGTACCTCGGCCCGGATGATCCGCTACCGGGAGTCCCTCGGGCTGCTCCCGCTGCTGCGCCAGCCGTCCAGCCGGGCCCGCCAGCCAGCCGCGCGCCGGCCGTCCGCGCACCGGCAGTTCACCGATCGCGACCTGGACGCGATCGCGCTCGGGCTGGCGATCGAGCAGCGCTATGACATCAGCCCGGCGGCCCTGGCGTTCGGACTGAAAGTCATGACCGATCCGGCCGCACGGTCCGAGGTGGCCGAGCTGGGCAGGCGGACCGGGCGGATGGGCGGCCCGGTTACCCGCGCGCTGGATTTCGAGCAGGAACGGGCACTGCGGCTGCTCGGCCTGAGTCCGGCGCGCGGTAGCGGCGGCCCGGCACCCAGCAGCGGGAGCAGCGGCCCGGCACGCGGCGGCGGCCCGGCACCCAGCAGCGGGGGCAGCGGCGGCCCGGCTTACTCGTCCGGGTCGCGCAGCACCGCGCGGACCGCCGGGTCGTCTTCGTCCGCCCCGGCTTCCCGGTAAAGGTCGGGCTCTAGGTAGATCGTCTTCGCGATCGGCACTGCCGCCCTGATCCGGCGTTCCGCCGCGTCGATCCCGCTGGCGATGCTGCCCCCGGTCGCCTCGCCGCGGATCGCGATCTTCGCCGCGACCAGCAGCGCGTCGGGCCCCAGATGCAGCGTCCGCAGGTGAATGATCCGCTGCACCTCCGAGCCGTCCTCCAGCGCGGTCACGATCGCGCGCTCGACCTCGGCGCTGGCCGACTCCCCGATCAGCAGGCTCTTCATCTCGATCGCCAGGATGACGGCCACCACGCCAAGCAGGCAGCCGATCGCCAGCGATCCGGCGCCGTCCCACTCGCCCCGGTGAGTGATCGCGGACAGTGCCACCCCTGTCAGGGCGAACACCAGCCCGGCCAGCGCTGCCATGTCCTCCAGCAGCACCGTAGGCAGCTCGGGCGCCTTGGCGTGCCGGATGAAATGGCCCAGCCCGTGCTGTCCCCTGGTCGGATTGGACGCGGCGATGGCCGTCCGCAGCGAGAAGGACTCGAGGACGATGGCGACGCCGAGTACGGCAAAAGCCACCACCGGCGAGTCCACCCGCTCGGGGTGGGCTATCCGGTGCACCCCTTCGTAAACGGAGAACAGCGCGCCAACGGTGAAGAGCACGACAGCGACGATGAACCCGTAGAAGTACCGTTCCGTGCCGAATCCGAACTGATGCTGCTCGGTCTCGGCCCGCTGCGACCGGCGGCGGCCGACAAGCAGCAAGACCTGGTTGCCGCAGTCGGCCAGCGAGTGCACGGACTCCGCCAGCATCGAAGCTGATCCCGTGATCGCGAAAGCGAGAAACTTCGTCGCGGCAATGCCCAAGTTGGCGCCGAGCGCGGCGAGCACGGCCCGTCCCCCGCCGCGTGACTGCGCCTTCGCCCGGTCAGCCGGGCCGGCGCCGCCAGGGGGATCCGCAGGCATTTAGCCACCCTGGGGACGGCGTGCCTCATCCACCAGCAGAACGGGGATGTCGTCGCGCACCGGGTACGCCAGGCCGCACTCCGCATTGGTGCAGACAAGCTCGCTCGCCTCGGCGTCGGCCCGGAGCGGGGCGTGGCACTGCGGGCATGCCAGGATCTCGAGCAGCCAGTCATCGATCTTCACGGCGTCTCCCAGGGATATCGGGGGGNNTGGCCAGCTGCTCAGCATCGGGCGCCTCGACGTTAAGCCGCAGCAGCGGCTCGGTGTTCGATGGCCGCAGGTTGAACCACCAGCCCGCGCCGGTGACAGTCAGCCCGTCCAGCTCGTCGATGGTAATGCCGGGGCGGCTGGCGAACGCCTCGCGCACCGCCGCGGTCACCGCGGCCGCATCGTCGACCTCGCTGTTGATCTCGCCGGACGCGGTGTACCTGGAGTATTCCGCGAGCAGCGCCGACAGCGGCCCGGGCTGCGAGCCGAGCGCGGCGAGCACGTGCATGGCCGCCAGCATGCCCGAGTCGGCGAACCAGAAATCGCGGAAGTAGAAGTGGCCGGAATGCTCACCGCCGAAGATCGCGCCGGTGGCTGCCATCTGCGCCTTGATGAACGAGTGACCGACCCGGGTACGCACCGGCTTACCGCCGTGCTCGGAAATGATTTCCGGCACCCCTCGCGAGGTGATCAGGTTGTGGATGACGGCTGCGCCTGGTTCCCTGGCCAGTTCCCGCACCGCTATCAGCGCGGTGAGGACGGACGGCGAGACGATCTCGCCCCGTTCGTCGACAACGAAGCACCGGTCGGCGTCGCCGTCGAACGCCAGCCCGATGTCCGCGCCCGAACTGGTCACCGCATGTTGCAGGTCGCGCAGGTTCGCCGGGTCGATCGGGTTGGCCTCATGATGGGGGAACGAGCCATCCAGCTCGAAGTAGAGCGGCACCGTTTCTAACGGCAGGCCGGCGAAAACCTCAGGCACGGTGTAACCGCCCATGCCGTTTCCCGCGTCCACCGCCACCTTCAGCGGGCGGATGCCGGACAGGTCGACCAGCGTTTTGAGGTGCTCGGCGTAGCCGGCCAGCAGGTTGCGCGACGTGATGGTGCCCGGCGGGCCGTCATGCGCCGGGACGCCGCTTTCGGCCATCTCGCGCAGCTCGGCCAGCCCGGTGTCGGCGCCGACCGGCCGGGCACCCGCGCGGCAGAGCTTGATCCCGTTGTATTTGGCCGGATTGTGGCTCGCCGTGACCATCGCGCCCGCCATGCCGAGGCTGCCGCTTGCGTAGTAGAGCATGTCGGTCGAGCCAAGGCCGCCCGATACGACATCGGCGCCCTGCGCGGCCGCGCCGCGCCCGAACGCGTCCGCGAGCGGCGCGGAGGAGCTTCGCATGTCGTGCACGGTGACCACCGACTCCACGCCCGTCAGCCGCGCGAACGCCGCACCGATCACCTCGGCCGCGTCCTCGTCGAGCTCATCCGGGACGAGACCGCGAATGTCGTAGGCCTTGAAGATCTTCGCGTACTCGGCCACTCCGGCTGCCTCCTGTGCCTGCCGCGCCGCGGCGCGGGTCGCCACGCTACGCGGACACCGAGCCTACCGGGCAGCCCGATCACGTCGTCTCAGGCGCGCTCCAGCCGCGTGGCTGCCGCTTGAACCTGCCCGGCATGGCCGTTTCGCGCTGCCGCCGGGAGGCGCCCGTTCACGCTGCCG
>PMSW01000119.1 GCA_003168215.1 Actinomycetota bacterium | reverse complement strand
ACTGCTGGCGGTACTGAGGGAGTTCCGGCAGGCTGGACCGCTGGCGGGTTTACCCCAGCCGAGGTGCCGGCCGCGGCGGTCAGTTCCGCGCAGAACCTGGCCAGCACGTCGCCGACCCGGCGGCACAACTCGGTGCCAGCCGGACCGAGCAGCCCGGCCTCAGTCCACAGCTCGACCGCATGCCTGGCCGTGTTCGCCTCCGTTACCCTGGCCGCCAGCTCGTCGTCGCCGCCGGCCGCGCGGGTGATCTGGCCAAGCAGGCCGGTGGAGACCTTGGAGCGCGTGTAGTGCGTCATCAGCACGCCGGCCGCCAGCTTGGTCAGCTTTCCCGCCATGCCGACGAAAACCACCCGCGGAACCCCGTATTCCATGGCCCTGCGCAGGGCGGCGCCGGTGAAATCGCCCACCTCCACGAAGCACACCTGGGGCAGCCCCGGCAGCAGCGCCATCGCGCCCTTCTCGGTCCGGCCGCCGGTGCAGAGCACGAGTGGCTGCTCGCCCTGCGCGGCGAGGACCGCGACGGCCTGCTCGACGCTCGCTCGCCAGGACGCGGTCGAGAACGGCCGCACGATGCCGGTCGTCCCCAGGATCGAGATGCCGCCGATGATGCCGAGTCTCCCGTTGGTGGTCTTACGCGCCATCCGCTCGCCGTCCGGTACCGAGATGATCACTCGCAGGCCGCGTTCGGCAAGATCGACAGCCTCGCCGACAGCCTCGGTGATCATCTTCCTGGGTACCGGGTTGATCGCCGGGCCGCCAAGCTCAAGCCCAAGACCAGGCTTGGTAACGACGCCCACGCCCACGCCGCCGTCCAGCTCCAGGCCCGCCTCGCCGCGCCAGCTCACCGACGCCGTGAGGCGAGCGCCGTGGGTGACGTCCGGGTCGTCTCCGGCGTCCTTGACGACCACTGCCTCGGCGCGCATGGCACCGGCGCGCACGCCGCCGGCACTGTCTCCGCCGGCACTGTCTCCGCCGGCACTGTCTCCGCCGGCACTGTCTCCGCCGGCACTGTCTCCGCCGGCACTGTCTCCGCCGGCACTGTCTCCGCCGGCTCGCACGGCACCGGCCACCGCAGCAGCGCCCGGCGAGAGGCGGCACGACGCCACCGGGAACGTCACCCGGCGGCCGGACGGCAGCCCGATCTCGACGGCATCCTGCACCTCCAGGGTCACCAGCGCGGTCGCCGCCGCCTTGGCGGCAGCTGCCGCGCAGGTCCCGGTTGTCCAGCCGGTCCGCAGCCCGCTCCGGCGCACCTTCGCCGTCCGGGGCAGGTCGGGCTCGCGCAGCTGAGCCGGGTCGGTCATGGTCCCTGCCCGCCGCGTAGCACTTGGCGGGCCGCGTGGTCGGCCTTGCGGTACTCGTGAAAGTGACCAGGGTGATACAGGTGCGACCGGGTGCCGCCGGCCGAGAGCGCGGGCCCGGCCAGCACCAGCGTGTGCTTCCAGAGCCGGTGCGCCTTTACCGTGGCCGCCAGGTCGGCGAGCTCGCAGCGCAGGACCAGCTCGTCCGGCCAGGTGACCCGGTAAGCGATCACGCACGGCGTGCCGGGCGGATAGCCGCCCGCCAGCAGTTCCTGCTGCAGCTGGCCAGACCTAGCCGCGGACAGGAAAACCGCCATCGTGGTGCCATGCCGGGCCAGCCCGGCGAGCTCCTCACCGGGCGGCATCGGCGTCTTGCCGCCGCCCAGCCTGGTGAGGATGACCGACTGCGCGACCTCGGGGATGGTCAGCTCCCGCCCGATGCTTGCCGCCACGGCCGTGAAGCTGGACACGCCGGGCACGATCTCCGTCGCCAGGCCAAGCTCAAGGCACCGGTCCAGCTGCTCCTGCACCGCCCCCCACAGGGCAGGGTCACCGGAGTGCACCCGGGCGATCCGCAGGCCCGCCGCGCTGGCCCGCTGGTAATACGCCAGCACCCCCTCCAGCGGCAGCAACGCGGAATCAACGATCTCGGCGACGGCCCGAGCGTGCATGAGGACCCCGGGATCGACCAGGCTGGACGCCCAGATCACCACGTCCGCGGCGCTGATCGCGGCCACCGCGCGCAGCGTGAGCAGGTCGGGCGCGCCGGGGCCGGCGCCGACGAACGTCACCTTGCCGACCGTCATCGCGAGCCGTCACCTCCCCCGCTAGCGCCGCGGTCAGCACGGCTGCCGCTAGCGCCCCGCCCAGCACGGCTCTCGCCCGCACCACCGTCGCCCGCATCACCCTCGCCCGCACCGCGCAGCCTGCTGCCGCCAGCACCGCGCAGCCTGCTGCCGCGACCGGCGCGGGCACCAACCGTGATCAGCGTGGACAAGTAGGGTACCGGCGCGCCGCCGGCCAGTTCCTTGGCGGGCCGGATGTCCTCGCCCGGCAGCCCCAGCCGCGCGCCGAACACCGCATCGTCCAGCCGTCCCGCCTCGCCGAGCAAGCCGAGCACCGCGTCCACGCCGGGCCCCGCAGTCGATCCCAGTTTGTAACCGACGACAGTGTCGTGCCTGGCCAGCGCCTCGGCCAGCGCGTCAGCGCCCGCAGTAAGCGGCAGCAGCACCAAGGACTCCGTCCCCTCCGTCAGTATGGTTCCGCTCCGGGCGGCCAGGTCTTGCAGGGCCGTGATGCCGGGGACAGTCTCGATCGTGACGTCGCCCGCCAGGGCGGTCACCGTCCGCGCGAGGTAGCTGAAGGTCGAGTAGATCGCGGGATCGCCGATGGTCGCGAAGGCCACGGTCCGCGCGCCGGCCGTGAAGGCGGCGGCCACGGCGGCGGCGGCGGCATCCCAGGCGGCGGCGCGGCCGGGAGTGACGCCACCGGGATCGTTCAGCGCGAAGGCGATGCGGCGGATCCTGGCGGCACCGGCGTGCGCCCGCACGGTGGCCTCCGCGCGGCCTTCCTCAGCGCCGTCCTCCTCGCCAGGCCGGGCAAGCACCGGGACGAATACCTGGTCGGCGCCGCGCAGCACCCGGATCGCCTTGATGGTGATCAGCTCGGGATCGCCCGGCCCGACGCCGACCCCGATCAGCCGCCGCATCGCGCGGCTTCCCCGGCGGCGGCAGCGAACCTGGCCGCGAACGACGGCTGGCCTGCCCAGTGCAGGTGCAGGTAGGACGCCACCATGGCGCCGCGGACGAACCCCTCGCAGGCGCCGGAAGAGAGCTGCCACGCAGGACGGTGCCCGGATTCATTGGTAACGGAGGTCCGGTGGAACTCATGCCCGCTTACCCGGTCGCCAGCGCGGGCAATCACAGAGTCGGCGGCGGCAACCGCGGAGCGGTAGCCGAGCGTGAGCCTGGGCGTCATCGCGGCATCTGCGTCGATCACGCCGCACATCGGCTGACCGTCCAGTGTCCTGGCGAGATAGAGCAGCCCGGCGCATTCGGCGGCGACCGGGGTGCCTGCCGCTGCCAGCGCTGCGACCTCGCGGCGCATCGGCTCGTTGGCGGCCAGTTCACTGGCGTGGACCTGCGGGAACCCGCCGCCGATGAGCAGGCCTGCGGTGCCGTCGGGCAGCGACTCGTCGGTCAGCGGGTCGAAAGGGGCAACCTGGGCACCGGCTGCTGTCAGCAGCTCGGCCTGCTCGGCGTAGCCGAACGTGAATGCCGGGCCCTGGGCCATGGCGACCACCGGGCCGCCGCCGGCGGACCCCCACGTACGAGCAGCGTCCGCGGCTGCTGGCCCGGGCCAGGTGTCATTCCGTGATCCCGAAGGATTCGCGTCACTCAGCACCCCAAATCCTTCGGGATCACGGAGCAGGGCGCCGCCATCACGGAGCAGGGCGGCGGAATCATCGAACAGCGCGACTGCGGGGTCCCACGGGGCTGCCATCAGGGGTGGTGCGCTGCTCGCGAGCGACATCAGCGCGCCGATGTCGCAGGAGCCGCTGATCAGGCCGCCCAGCTGGGCAACTGAGCGCTCCGCGCTGGCCAGTCGCTCCATGGCCGGGACCAGCCCGAGGTGCCTGGATGGCGTCGCCACGGCCTCGATGCGCCTGATAGCACCGAGCACCGGCATCCCGATACCCTCCAGCGCGTCCCGCAGCAGCCGTTCGTGCCGGTCGGAGCCGACCCGGTTGAGGATGACCCCGGCCAGCGGTGTCCTGGGATCAAAGCCGCGGAAGCCGGCCACCAGCGCGGCCACCGAGCGCCCGGCCGCCGCGGCGTCGACCACCAGCACAACCGGCGCGTCCAGCAGCCCGGCCAGGTGCGCGGAGGAGCCGAAGCCGGGGTCATCGCCCCACGGCCCGTCCGGCGCCACGCCGTCGAACAGCCCCATCACGCCCTCGATGACCGCGACATCGGCGCCGGCCGCGCCGTGCAGGAACAGCGGGGCCATCAGTTCCTCGCCGCAGAGCACGGGATCGAGGTTACGGCCCGGCCTGCCAGTGGCCAGGGCGTGATAGCCAGGATCGATGTAGTCCGGGCCCACCTTGTGCCCGGACACGCGGAGCCCACGGGCGGCCAGCGCCGCCATCAGCCCGGTGGCTACCGTCGTCTTGCCGCTACCGGACGCCGGGGCGGCGATGACGAGCCGCGGCATGGCTACCATTCGATGCCCTTCTGGCCTTTCTGCCCGGTGTCCATCGGGTGCTTGACCTTAGTCATCTCGGTGACCAGGTCGGCGAAGGCGACCAGCTTAGGGTCGGCGTCCCGGCCGGTGATCACCACGTGCTGGTTCCCCTGGCGAGCCGCTAGCACCGAGATGACCTCGTCGACGTCCACCCAGCCCCACTTGATCGGGTAGGTGAACTCGTCAAGGACGTACAGCCGGTAGGCCTGCGCGGCGAGGTCCCTGCTTATCTGGGCCCAGCCCTCGGCGGCGCGCTCGGCGTGGTCGTCGGTGTCCCGCTGGATCCAGGACCACCCCTCGCCCATCTTGTGCCACGCGACGACACCGCCCGCGCCGCTGCCGCCGAGCGTCGTCAGCGCGCGTTCCTCGCCCACTCGCCACTTCGCCGACTTCACGAACTGGAAAACCGCGACTGGCCAGCCCTGGTTCCAGGCCCGCAGGGCCAGGCCGAAGGCCGCGGTCGACTTGCCCTTGCCCGGCCCGGTATGCACGATCACCAGCGGGCGGCCGCGCCGCTGCCGGGTAGTGAGTCCGTCGTCGGGGACGCTGTCCGGCTTACCCTGAGGCATCAGGCGGCCCCCCTGCGGTGCGCCGGCGCCCCCACCGGCCCGCCGGGCGCCAAGCCCGCCGTCCCGCCGGGACGCCCGGCCGTCCCGGCGCCCGCCCGGCGGGCCGGCGCGTGGGCGCGCACCACGCCGGTCAGGGTGCCGGCGGCAAGCTCCTCTAGCCGGATGGCGCTGCCGCCAAGCTGCGCTGCCAGGCTCGCAGCCAGGCCAAGCCGGACGAAGCCGGACTCGCAGTCGATCACGATGGCGGCCACGCCGGCCAGGCCGGCGATGGCGCGGGCGAGATCGGCGCCGGAGCCGCTGGTGGCCCGTCCGTCGGTGACGATCACCAGCAGGGGGCGGCGGTCGGGGTCCCTGAGGCGTTCGGCCCGCAGCACCCTGGCGGACAGCGCGAGGCCAGCGGCCAGCGGGGTCCGGCCCCCGGTCGGCAGCACGGCAAGCCGCCGGGCCCCTGCCTCCACCGAGGACGTCGGGGGCAGCGCAATCTCGGCCGCGGCGCCGCGGAACGTGACCAGGCCGACCTTGTCCCTGCGCTGGTAGGCATCGAGCAGCAGGGAGAGCACCGCGCCCTTGACGGCGCGCATGCGCTGCCCGGCCGCCATCGAGCCGCTGGCGTCGACGGCGAAGAGCACCAGGTTGCCCTCCCGGCCGACCCGCACCGTCTCCCGCAGGTCAGAAGGCCGGATCCGCAGCCGCGGCCGGAGACCGGCCGGGGGCGGCACGGGCCGCCGGGGATCTGCGGACTGCGGCTGCGCCTGTTGCTGCATCGCTTGCTGGGCCGCGCGGCCGGCCCGGGGGGCAGCGGCGCGAAGCGTGGCTGGCAGGTGCACTGAGTGCACCCGGCCGGCCGGGAGCCTGGCCCCGGTCACCCGGCCGTAGGGGGTGCGGGCGGCGGAGCGCCTGCCCGGTGCGCCATGCCCGATGCCGGTGACGGTCAGCAGCCTGGGCCGGAACGGCGCCGTGGCGCCCTTCGCGGTGTCGCTGCGAGCGGCCCCCGGCGCACCGGGGGCTGGCGCGGCGGGCTGGCGTTCGGCCGAGTCGGGGGATGCCTCATGCCGGGCACTGCCCCGGTCAGGCGACGGCAGCCGACCGCCTGGCCCTGGCGGCGGGCTGCCTGCGCCGCCCCCGTCCGGGTCGGTGTCGTCCTGGTTGGTGTCGCTGCCGTCCGGGTGACTGCCGTCGGGGTCGCTGCCGTCCGGCGACTCTGGTCCCGCGCCGGATCCGCCGTCTGCCGGGTGCTGGCTGCTGGCCGGCTCGCCGTCGGTTTCCGCTCCCGGCTGGCCCGCCCCCAGCGCATCGGCCAGCGCCTGGTCGAGCGCGCTGTCGTCCAGGCCGGGCACGTCGAAAGGATCCCGGCGGCGGCGGTGCGGCAGCGCAAGCCGCGCGGCCTGGCGGACATCCTCCGCGCCGACCTCATCGCGGTCATGCCAGGCGGCCAGCGCGATCGCCGTCCGAGCCATGACCAGGTCCGCGCGCAGCCCGTCTACCTCGAACGCGCCGCAGACAGCGCAGATCTGCTGCAGGACGGCATCGGGCAGCCGCACCATCGGCAGCCGCTCACGCGCCGCGATTACTCGCCCAGCGATCCGTTCGGAATCAAGGTCCCAGCGGGCGGCGAAGGTGACCGGGTCCGCTTCGTAAGCCAGCCGGCGCCGGACCACCTCGGCGCGCTCCGCCGGATTCCTGGTCGCGGCCACCTCGACGGTCAGCCCGAACCGGTCGAGCAGCTGGGGCCTGAGCTCGCCTTCCTCCGGGTTCATGGTGCCCACCAGCAGGAACCTGGCCGCGTGCCGCACGGACAGCCCTTCCCGCTCGACGTAGTTCACGCCGAGGGCGGCGGCGTCCAGCAGCAGGTCGACAAGATGATCATGAAGGAGGTTCACCTCGTCCACGTAGAGCAGACCGCGGTGCGCCGCGGCGAGCAGGCCCGGCTCGAACGCTGCGACCCCGTCGGTCAGCGCCCGCTCGATGTCCAGCGAGCCGGCCAGCCTGTCCTCGGTGGCGCCGACGGGCAGCTCGGCCAGCCGGGCCGGCCTGGTCAGCGGCGCGGGCTGGCCCGGATGCGGGCCGTCCGGGCAGCCGGGGTCAGGCGCGGCCGGGTCGCAGGCGAACCTGCAGTCCGCGACGACGTCCACGGCCGGCAACAGCGCGGCGATCCCGCGCACCACCGTCGACTTCGCGGTGCCTTTCTCGCCCCGCACGAGCACGCCGCCGATCGCCGGTGACACGGCATTGAGCAGCAGGGCCAGCTTCAGGTCAGCCATGCCGACGATGGCGGTGAAGGGGTAGGCAGGCTGGGCCGCGGGCCGGGAAGCAGCCGGCCCGCGCTCGGCAGAACCATTCAGGTGACCGGCAGGGGCCAGCGTGGCTGTTGGCCGGTGGCCGCTGCCGGAGCGCGCCTGCCCGGCTCCGTCCCCGTCCCCGATACCGCGCCCGGACATCATCCAGCCTCGTCCTTCCCGGGTTTCCGCGCCCGCAGTTGGTTCAGCCGACGGCCGGAGTCTCCTGGCTCCCGGGTCGATGCTCGCCTCGCCGACCGCGATCCGGCCCCGCGCCCGGCGTGGTCGGCTCGGCGGCAGTGGTGGCTGAGAGCAGCTCCCCGGTCACAGTTGCGGGACAGCCCCGGATTCCCACCGGGTTCCTCCGCGATGCCATCGGCCTAACAGCATGGCACAACCGCCGGCTTTCGGGCTGGTGCATGCCGGTCCGCCGATACACTGGCGACGCGCAACCAGAATAGGGACCCCGTCCCCTGCCGGTTGCGCGCGACGCAGCGGAGCCAGGCGCCCGCGCCGCAGGCTCATCTGGCGGTCTCGCCGCCGGCCGGCGGCGGCAGGCAGGGGCGGCAGGCTGGCGCCGCCTCAAAAAAGCTCGGTAACTCCATAACCGTCCTTCGGCGTGACCGGTGGGCGGAATATGGCTAAACAGGTGAGAACCGATCGAGATATGGCCACTGACGTGAATGGAGCATCGATGGGGGATGGCAATCGTTCCCAGGTACTCGTGACCGGCGGATCCGGATTCATCGGGCGGCGGCTTGTCCGCGCTCTGCTCGAGACCGGCGCAGACGTCACGGTGGCGGACTTGCGGGCGTTTCCCGATGATGCCGTGCGGTCAGTCGTGGGCGACCTGTGCGATCCGTCGGTTGTCGCCAGCGCGGTGCGCCCTGGAACGCAGGTCATCATCCACCTGGCGGCGGTGACCCGAGTGCTGCTGTCCATCGAGGATCCGGCCGGCACGCATGCGCTCAACGTGACCGCGACGGCCGGCCTGCTGGAGCAGGCGCGCCTGAAGGAGATCGGCAGCTTCGTGCTCGCCTCGACCAATGCGGTCACCGGCGATGTGGGTAGCGCGACCATCAACGAGCAGATCGCGCTCCGGCCGCTGACCCCGTACGGGGCGACCAAGGCCGCGGGCGAGATGCTGCTCGGCAGCTACGCGGCCTGCTACGGCATGACCGGCTGCGCGCTCCGGTTCTCCAATGTCTACGGCCCGGGGATGGCGGAGAAGGACAGCTTCGTCCCGCGGCTCATGCGGGCCGCCAGGGACGGCAGGGGAGTGCAGGTCTTCGGTGACGGAACCCAGGTCCGCGATCTCGTGCATGTCGACGACATCGTGGCCGGCATCTTCACGGCATTGCGGTCAGGATTCAGCGGGCCGCTCATTCTCGGCGCGGGCGAATCAGTCACGGTGAACGAGATCGTCACTGCCGCCCGCAGCGTGACCGGCGCGGACATACCGGTGGAGAACATCGCGGCCAAGCCCGGTGAGATGCCCGCCGTCATTGTCGACATCTCTGCCGCAAAGGCGCTCGGGTACTCCCCCGCGCACGACCTCAAGTCCGGCATGGCCACGGTCTGGCCGGAATTCTCGGAGGCAGCGAAGTGACGACCATGCACAACAGCGACGCGGTCATTGACAGCGCTGCCATCCGCGCCTTCACGGATCAGTACGGATCCAGGGCGACGCAGCTGCCCCCGGTGGCCGTCGTGATCGCCGCCTACAACGAAGAGGGCGCGATCGGCCCCGTCATCGAGGCGCTGCCCGCGTCCGTGTGCGGGCTGGCGGTCGCGAAGATCGTCGTTTCGGACGGCGCGGTCGACGGCACGGTCAAGGATGCCGAGGCGGCCGGAGCGCTGGTCTGTGACGTGCCGGTGAACCGCGGTCAGGGGGCCGCGCTCCGGCTCGGCTACCGGCTTGCCCGCGAGGGCGGCGCCCAGTACATCGTCACGACCGACGCCGACGGGCAGTACAACCCCGCCGAGATCGAGCGGCTACTCGAGCCGATCCTGGCCGGCGAGGCAGACTTCGTCACCGGGTCGCGCAGGCTTGGCAGCGAGGAGAGCAGGGATCCGGTGCGCCGGCTGGGGGTCCGTGTCTTCGCGGTCACCATCAGCGCGCTGACCGGACAGCGGATTAGTGACACCACCTTCGGGCTCAGGGCGATGCGCGCCGAGGTGACCGGGGCGGTCCTGCTTGAGCAGCCGCAGTACCAGGCCGCAGAGCTGCTGATCGGCGTCATCACGCACGGTTACCGGGTCGTCGAGCGGCCGGCCACGATTCACAAGCGCCAGGTCGGCAAGAGCAAAAAAGGCAACAACATGTTCTACGGCCTGCGTTTCGCCGGCGTGGTCGGCGGAACCTGGATGCGCGAGCGCCAGCGCCGGACGCGGGGATCCGTCGGCCGGCCGGCGGCGAGCCCCAACGAGACTGGCCCGTCCTGATCAGCGCGGGAGCCATCCTGATCAGCGGTTGACTGCTGGATCAGCGGGTGGCGGCGGGCCGGCCAGACCCGACTCCGGCGGTCCCCTGACCGACAGCCGTATCCTGGCCGCCAGCCAGATCATGGGCTCCGGCGAGATCAGGCGCAGCCACGGCCTGCCCCTCCCCGGCGCCCTGCTCCGCGGCGAGATCAGGCGCGGCCGCGAGCCCCGGGCCGCCAGCTAGCCCCGCAGGCGCGCGCTTCGCCCCGCGGTCCGCGAAGAGCACGTAGTGGAAGATCACGAATCTGGTGACGAACGTCACGCAGTTGGCGAGGAAGTACGCCCCGTTCACGATAGCCACCCGCTTCAAGTGGCTGTCGTGCATCGATATCGCCCAGACGCTCGCGTAGTGACTTGCCACGGCCAGGACAATCCACGCGCCGATAGAGACCAGCCAGAACGGCAAGGTCTCCTTGAGCAAGTTCGGCTTGCCCTTGCGCTCCCATGCCCAGCGGCTTAGCACGTAGCTCACGGCCGCGCCGACTATCGACGCGATGATCGCCGATGCCCCCGCACTCAGGTGGGTGACGCCGACCAGGACGCCCAGCGTGATCTGGCTGGCAGCCACGGCAGCCAGCGAAACCGGCACGAAACGCATGAATCGGTTACCGGTATTGCCACGGAGCTTGCGCCGCAGCGGTGCGGGAAGGAGGCGCCACGCGGCTGTCGCGATCTTGGGCCGTACCAGACTCATAGATGTCCTAGGTTGATGCGGGCTGAATAAGCGAGACAGGTATACAGTACGGACTTGCGTCGGCACCGATGACAGAATCTGCCAGGTCGGCACCCCGCCAAGGCGCTGCAATCAGCTGCCAGCACCGTGTCCGGAGGGCCTGCGCCGCCCAGTGGATTGCGCAGGCGCAAGTGTCGCTGCCCCCATTGTAGGTATAAACCACCGAGAGCTTCGCACGAATAGGGCAGGAGCACAGTCATGAGGATCCTGGTTTTGGGCGGGGACGGCTATCTCGGCTGGCCGACGGCGCTGCACCTCTCCGAGGTCGGCCACCAGGTTGCCGTGGCGGATAACTTCGCGCGCCGGGGCTACGACTTCGAGATGGGCGTGGACAGCCTCGTGCCGATCGAGTCGCTGCAAGCCCGCGTGCGCGTCTGGCGCGAGCTAACCGGCCAGGACATCGGCTGCTACGTCGGCGATCTGTGCGACGCGGAGTTCACCTACCACATCGTGCGGGACTTCGCCCCGGACGCCATCGTCCACTTCGCCGAGCAGCGTGCCGCGCCCTACTCGATGGTGGATCGGAAGCACGCCGTCTACACGCAGGTCAACAATGTGGTCGGCAACCTGAACCTGCTGTACGCGATAGCCGAGCTCAATCCGGAGATCCACCTGGTGAAACTCGGCACGATGGGCGAGTACGGCACGCCCAACATCGACATCGAGGAAGGCTGGCTGGAAGTCGAGCACAAGGGCCGCCGGGACAGGGTGCTGTTCCCCAAGCGGCCCGGCTCCTTCTACCACCTGTCCAAGGTGCATGACAGCCACAACATCGAGTTCGCCTGCCGGATCTGGGGACTGCGCGCGACCGACCTCAACCAGGGGGTCGTCTACGGCCAGCAGACTCCGGAGACCGCCAGGGACGACAGGCTGGCGACCAGGTTCGACTACGACGCGGTGTTCGGCACGGTGCTGAACCGGTTCGTCATCCAGTCGGTGCTCGGCAAGCCGCTGACCGTGTACGGCAACGGCACTCAGACCCGCGGCCTGATCGAGCTCAGGGATACGGTCCGCTGCCTCCAGCTCGCCTGCGAGAACCCGGCCGACCGTGGCGAGTTCCGGGTTTTCAACCAGCTGACCGAGTCCATGTCCATCACCCAGATCGCCGAGACGATCGCCAGCGCCAGCCCGGACGCGGTCACCATCGAGCACCTGGAGAACCCGCGCGTCGAGCTGGAGAACCATCACTACAACGTGGTGCACAAGGGCCTGACCGAACTCGGGCTAGAGCCGCACCTGCTGTCGGACACCCTGATCGACTCGCTGTTCGAGATCACCAAGAGGTTCGCCCACCGGGTGCGCCCGGAGGCCATGATGCCCACGATCCAGTGGCGCAAGCCCGCCAGCGTCATCTCCAACTAGCCCAGATCCAGCCAGCCGGATCCTTCAGCTATCCCAGACGCGACAGTCCCGGCTGGCTGCCGGCCGGGAGGTGACTGACAGCCTCGGCGACACGGCGAGCCAATCATTCAGCATCACGATCGACGCGTGAGCACCGCCAGCGATCCCTTGCCTCCGCAGCGGTAACCACCCCACAGCCCCGGCCGTGACCCAGAGAGCGGGTGACGGCCGGGCTTGGCGCTCACCCGGCAGGCGAGTCAGCAGCCCGGGCCGCGAACGTGTGCACCTCGCAGCTGCGGCGCGGAGGTGTCTCCGGCGGAGGCTAGCCGTGGCTCAGCCCACGCGGTCGCCGAGGTCGTGCGGCCCGGTCCAGGTGTGCCCTGCCGCCTGGACGGCGTACCACAGGCGGCCGGCCTTGCCCCGCCAGAACACCACGCTCTTCCCGCCGCGGCCCACGGCGCCGAAAGGCCCGGCGCGAAGCGGCCCCATGCGCAGGCTGTACGGGCGCCCCCAGCCCGTCCTGCGCCCGCGCGAGACCTGCCATAGCTGGTGGTCAGTGCCCTTCCAGAACACGTGCACCCGGCCGCCAGCTGACATGAGCGGGAGCGGAGGCGAGGCGAGATGCCCGCGCAGGTTGCGCGGGCCGGCCCACCGGTGGCCAGGCGCGAATGTGGCTGCCCACAGCCCGTCGTTGCCCAATCCGCGCCAGAAGACATCGATCGCACCGCCGGGAAGCGCACTGGCTTGCGGAGCGCCGCCGAGCGGCCCCATGCCAAGCCAGCGCGGCCTGGTCCAGCTCCGTCCGGGGCGGCGGATCACATGCCAGAGTGCGCCGTCTTTGCCCTTCCAGAACACCTGCACCGTGCCGGGTGACGATTCGGCCGGCGACGGGCCCGACGCGAGGCTGCCGCGCAGATCCTGCGGGCCCTTCCAGCCCTTGCCCGGGCTGAACTGGCCGTGCCAGAGATGGTCGTCATCGGCTCCTTTCCAGAACACGTCGATCACGCCATTGGGCTGCGCGACCGCCACCGGGGGACTGCCGAGCTCGCCCATCCGGCCGATCTTCCTTGGCGCCGACCATCCGCCGCCTGACCTGCGCGATACCTCCCAGAGCAATCGGCCCGGCCCTTTATAGAGGATGTCAAGCGCGCCGGGGACCGTCGAGACCGCGGTCGGCTGCGCGATGACCATGCCGCCCAGGTCCGCCGACGCAATCCCGTCAGCGGTCGCGCCAGCCACCGGGCCAGCGACCGGGCCCACGTGCCACAGCCGGTGATTGGTTCCGCGGTAGAAGACGTCAACCGTCCCGCCCGGCCGGGCTACCGCACGCGACGCCTGGTGCGTGCCGCCGGGTGTGGGCAGCCGCACGTTGAGATAGTCCTTATCGATGTTGATCGTGTCCCCGCCGAATGTCTGCGTGACATTGCCCGCGTACTGGTGCATCCGCCGGTGCCCGCCCCACTCTCCCCTGCGCAGCTCGCGGTCCCTCGTGTTCCTTGATCCGTTCCACAGAGCGTCGTAGATCACGTCCGGCATCTTGTACCGGTGATTCCTGTACACCCGCGCTAGATCCAGGATCCCTGAGTTGGAGCTGCTATATGCGCCCGACTTGTAGCGCAGCCTGTGCAGTCGCCTCGTCCAGGCCGACAAGAAGCGGAGCACTTCTCGGGTCCGGCGCGGCGGGTAGGCCTCCATGTCGTAGTAGATAGGAGTTCGCGGGCCGAAACCAAGCCTCCGGGCCTGGACTACGGCATCATCCGCCGCCCGCCTGGCATCATGTGCCGCCCTGTGCAGCTGATTGAAAATGGCCTGCGGACCGACATAAATGGGAAAGAAATGCCATCCGGCGCGGGCTTCGGTCCTGATCCAGCGGGGGGACAGGTTCCGCTGGCCGCAGGCCCGGTTGGAGCCGCCGATGTAGACGCCGATCGCGCGGTACCTGGAGTGTCTGTGCCACGCGCGCATATACGACCTGCTCGGCGCCGTGCACGCGTCAAAGCCGCGTCCCCTGAAGTTCGCCACGTTGGCTGGCAGTTCGGGCGGGTTCACCCGCGGGAAGCGCGGCCCGTCCGCTGCCTGCAGGAAGTGCGGATTAGCGTCGCGGTCGGGTGACTTCCGGGCCGGATTCGGGAACACGATGATCGGGGCCGGCAGCCCGGCGCTGGCCAGGATCCGGTAAATCAGGGTCGGATCGGTGTCAAACGTCGCGGTTATCCCGATCCGCGCCGCGCTTACGGTGATTTCCTGGGCGACCGGGTCCTCCACGGACGAACGGGCGGTCTTCCGGCCGGCTGGCGCCAGCAGCAGTGCCTCCGTTGTGCCGATCAGCAAGCTCGGGCAATTCTCGTTGGCGCCTGATGAGCCGATGTAGACGACATGCCTATCGAACCGCACACACGTACGCGGCTGACGCGCGAGGTTGATCACCGGCCAGGCGCGCGGAACTTCGAACTTGTATCCCTTGTACGACACCCGCTTAAGCCCTGGCCCGGCACCTGCGCCTGCTCTCGCCGCCGCGCTTGCTCTCACTGCCGCGTGCATGCTTATCGCCGGAATGACGAGTGCCCCGATGGATGCGCCGATGGCGAGCGCGCGCCCATGCCGCCTAACCCACGGCAGCTGATCTGCGTGCATGCTCGAATACCGCCTTCTTGTCTGGCTCGCAAGCGAGGCGCTGCTTCTGCCCGCCGGTGCGGCCGGCCGGTGCGGCCGGTCTATGCGGCCGGGCGCTGTGGCCGGGCGCTGCAACCCCCCGTGCCGCCTGCCTTGCTGCGGCCAGGCCGCCGGGCGTGCCGCCGGCAATGCCGCGTCCGGTGTGAGGCGAACGGCAATGGCAGCCAGGACCACGCTGACGCGGGACTGGTGGCTGCTGTTATGCGGTCGGCTAGCCAGTGATGGCGTCAGATGGCGCGATCGCATATGCGCGGGCGCCATGAGCGCATGATTAATTTCCGGAGTGACATGATGAGCAGTACCCTCCCCCGTTAAAGCGCCTCTCCCCCACCGCCTTCCGGGCTTCTGCCCGGCCAATCGCAGATCTCCCCAGACCTGACGCAAGTGCTAGCGGAAGTGATGCTGCTTTCTTCTTCCCCAACTCTACGCTAGTTATCGCCGATGGGACGCACTGTCACGACTCGCCGAACTGGGCTAATCTTGCTGGCAGGCCGGATAAGAATAGCTATACGCTGTCATAGATTCCTGCAATCAGCTGACATGATATGATCTGCCGAGAGACAATAAATCGCTCCCTTATGGCAATAGAGTTATCCGGTTATGGCACGGTTACCGTCGTGTCACGGCCGGTCTGAGGCAAGCGCGGCGTCGGCGGTGATCCGCTGGTTCATGCGGCCGGCCTGCACGTCGCCCCAGTCGACATAGTCGCCGGACCCAGAACGCGCCGGACCCAGAACGTGCCGGTGCCGGCCGGGCGGCCGGCGCCTTGGCGCGCGACCGGGTCGCCGATGGACCGTGGCTGGCCGCCGGGTTCCTCCAGCGGCCGCGAACCGTCGCGAACCGTCGCGGAATCCAGGTAACCACCCAGGACCTCATGCGGGTTTCCGCCGGATCGACGGCTCGTCACAAGCCAGCAGTGCGGCCACGACCGATTGGGCCGATTGGGCCGTGGCCGCAGCCTGGCGACTGCCATCGAGTTTGGGCACTGCCGGAAGGAATCATGACCGCAGGATTCTCAACCAGCACTGGGGCTGGGCTGTTAGTGGTTACGATTTTGCCGTTCTTTACCGGGCAAATCGTAACCACTAACTATCACGGCATTGAAGGCTACAACAGTACGGCAGGTAACAGGTCCTTCCGGCCATACATTCTTCCGGCCATAATGCGTACCGTCGAGGATCACCTTAGAAACTCGGTCCCGGTGATCGGTAGCCGGGGAATAGGCGCGGGCTTTCGGCAGACCGCCGCGGTTGACGGCCGGCGCGTACCGCGAAAGACTGGCCCGGGCCGGGCGTCCGTGCCCGCCGATCTCCCTGAGGTGCGCGACTGCCGTGCATAGCGGCTACCGGCCTCTTGCCAGCGTCCGCCACAAGCAATGGAACTCCCAATTCCGATGACGCTCACCGACAGCCGGTCTCCCTGGCCGGCCTGCCACCGGGGTGCAGCAAGCGTGATGCGCCGGGGTGCAGCCGGCGCGATGTTCTGCGCGCTAGTCCTGGCAACGGGCTGCGCATCGTCATCGCCGGAAACTTCGCCGGTCAGCCAACCTCCGTCGGCCGTCCAGTCGCCGTCGACCAGCGCTACCCCGTCTGCCAGCGCTGCGCCGTCCCCCGGCATCCGGGCGCTGGCGGTCGACTACCTGGCGATAGCGCGGCCCGCCAATCGGCGGCTCGATGTCGAATTCGACGGTTTCGGCGACCATAGCCGCGACGACCTCGCGATTGCAGACGCGGACCTGCGTGCGGAGGCAGCCACCGAGCTGCATTTCGACCGGCAGCTATCCCGGATCCCGTTCCCAGTCGCCATTGCCTTTCTGGCCTGGGAAATCATCCGTGCGAATCAGGGCAGGATCGCCCTCACCCGGCGAGAGGCACGGTCGACATCCATTGCCGAGCTGCGATCATTCGCGAAGCGCCACCAGGCAGCCAATGCGGCTGTCGAGGACAAGGTGCGGGCCATCAGGAAGGCACTGGGCCTGCCCCCGCCCTCGACCAGCTGAGCGGCCGGCTTCAACCAGCCGAGCGGCCGGCGCGTGCCGGCCTGCCCGCGCCGCTACGCCCAGCCANNCCAGCCATCCATCCGCTACGCCCAGCCAGCCATCGGGAAGCCGGTGAGCAGTTCGCGGATCTCGCCCGCTACCCGGTCGATCGACGGCTCGTCGTCCTTCACCGCCGCGATGATCGCCTCGTCCATCCAGGCGGCGATCCGCGGCATGTGCTCCTGCGTCAGGCCGCGGGTGGTAATCGACGGCGTGCCGATCCGGATGCCGGACGGGTCGAACGGCTTCCGCGGGTCGAACGGCACGGTGTTGTAGTTCACCTCAAGGCCCGCCCGGTCAAGCGCCTTCGCAGCGGGCTTGCCCGCGATGCCCTGCGGGCTGAGGTCTATCAGGATCAGGTGATTGTCTGTCCCGCCGGAGACCAGGCTGTAGCCGCGCTCCAGCAGGGCAGCAGCGAGCGCCTTCGCATTCGCCACCACCTGATGCGCGTAGCTGCGGAACTCAGGCTGCGCGGCCTCGTGCAGCGCGACGGCGATCCCGGCGGTGGTGTGATTGTGCGGGCCGCCCTGCAGGCCGGGGAAGACGGCCTTGTCCACCGCCTTGGCATGCTCGGCGGTTGACATGATCATCGCGCCGCGCGGGCCGCGGAGTGTCTTGTGCGTCGTGGTGGTAATGACCGCCGCGTGCCCGACCGGGCTGGGGTGCGTTCCCCCGGCGATGAGCCCGGCGATGTGCGCGATGTCCGCCACCAGGACAGCGCCGGCCTCGGCCGCGATCTCGGCGAAAGCGGGGAAGTCGATCGTCCGCGGGATCGCCGTCCCGCCGCAGAAGATCACTTTGGGGCGCTCGCGAAGGGCCAGTTCCCGCACCTCGTCCAGGTCGACCCGGCCGGTGTCCGCCCGCACCCCGTACTGAACGGAGCGGAACCACTTGCCGGTGGCCGACACCGGCCAGCCGTGCGTCAGGTGCCCGCCCATCGGCAGGGCCATTCCCATCACGGTCTCACCCGGCTGCAGGAAGGCCAGGTAGACGGCAAGGTTGGCCGGCGAGCCCGAGTACGGCTGGACGTTGGCGTGATCGACGCCGAAAACCGCCTGCGCCCGGGCCACCGCGAGCTTCTCGATCGGGTCGATGAACTGCTGGCCCTCGTAGTACCGCCGGTCCGCGTAGCCCTCGGAGTACTTGTTGGTCAGCACGGTGCCCGCGGCCTCCAGCACCGCGACAGAGACATAGTTCTCCGACGGGATCAGCCGGATCTTCTCGAACTGCCGCCGCGCCTCGCCTTCGATCAGCTCGGCGATCTCCGGGTCTGCGCTGGCGACATGCGGAATGGGCGGCTGGTGCATGGCGGCCTCCTGGGGCACGACGCTTGCTCTGGGCACGGCCGGCGCGCGACGGCAACCTTAGCTCACTCTCGCGCCCGGTTACTGTCTCATCATGCCGAACGGGCCCCGTGGCGTACACCACCCGCGCCGGGCTGCTGCCGCCCGCCGCCGGCCGATACCATGCCACGGGTGCGGATAGGCATCATCATCCTCCCCGACCTGCGATGGCAACACGCCATGCGGCGCTGGCGCCTCGCCGAGGAGTACGGCTTCGCGCACGCGTGGACCTATGACCACCTTGGCTGGCGCGACCTGGTGGACGGCCCGTGGTTCGATGCGGTGCCGACGCTGACCGCCGCGGCGATGGTGACCTCGCGGATCCCGCTGGGAACGATGGTGGCCTCGCCGAACTTCCGGCACCCGGTGAGCTTCGCCCGGCAGCTGACCGCGCTGGATGATGTCAGCAACGGCCGGCTCATGCTCGGCGTCGGCGCCGGAGCGGGCGGCACGAGCTTCGACACCGCCGTGCTCGGCGGGCCGCCGCTGAGCATCCGGGCGCGGACCGACCGGTTCGCCGAGTTCACCGAACTGCTCGACCTGCTTTTGCGCACCGACCGGGTGACCTGGCGCGGCGACTACTACGCGGCGGTGGACGCGCGCAGCGCACCGGGCTGCGTGCAGTTGCCGCGGGTGCCGTTCGTGGTCGCCGCCAACGGCCCGCGGACGAGGAAGATCGCCGCGCGGTTCGGCCAGGGCTGGGTGACGACTGGCACCAAGACCGACGACCTGGAGCAGTGGTGGCGGTCGGTCACCGAGGCCGCGGATCGATTCGCCGAAGCGCTAGACGCGGCCGGCCGCGACCCCGGCTCCGTGCACCGGTACCTGTCGCTGGACGCCGGGCCGGTCTTCTCCCTGTCCAGTGCCGCGTACTTCGCCGACGCCGTCGGCCGGGCGGCCGAGGCCGGGTTCACCGACGTCACCACGCACTGGCCCCGCCCGGCCGGCTCCTACGCCGGTGATGAGTCTGTGCTCGAGGCCGTCGCGGCGGACGTCCTGCCCCGCTGGCACGCCCAGCCATCCGTCGGCTAGCCCAGTCAGGAGCCCGGTCCGGCGCGGTTCACACCGACGCGAGCAGCTCAGCGGCGACATCTGACCACGGCAGGCCCCGTTCTGAAAGATCGAAGATGCGGGCCCGCACCAGCGCCTCGCCTGCTTCGGCGAGGTCGGGCCGCAGGTCGCGATGCACCGACACGACCCGGCTGCCCGGAGCCCGGCGCAGGTAGAACGCCACATGCAGCCCTGCCGCGAGCCGGCCGATCCGGCCCGGGCGCGGGCCGGTGATCGCGACCGGCAGCCGTGCGGTGTACGGCGTCGGGCCGACGACGGTGGTGCCGCCGGCGTAGGGGTCGGCCCCGAGGTACGTCAGCCTGCCGACGGCGGACATGGCCAGCGCGCCCGTGCACAGCGTGCACGGCTCCAGCGTCACCACCAGGTGATGATCCTCGTAGCGCCGCCGCGGGCTGAGTTGCGCCAGCGCGTTCACCTCCGCGTGGGCGAGCCGGCTGCCCGCGATCTGCGGGGCGGGTGCCGCTGACTCAAAGACCCGGTTGCGCCCGGTCGCCACTACCGTCCCTTCGGCATCGGTGACCACGGCGCCGACCGGCAGGCTGCGCCGGCGCAGCGCTTCCCAGGCGAGCTCCAGGCAGGCGTACTCAGGTCCGGAGAGGTCGTCTGAGCCCAATGTCATGCCCGCAGGCTACGCAAGGACGCCGGCCCCGGCCCGGTTCGACTCGGTCAGGCCGGCGGCCTCGAACGTCATGCCCGCAGGCTACGCAAGGGCAGGCCCGGCCGGTCCGGGATCCGGCGCGCCTGACGGCGTGATCCTGCGCCGCAGTAGTGCCCGCTCGGCCGTGGTCCATGCCGTCGTGGTCAGCAGGTAGATGCCCGCGGCGAGCGGCACCACGGCGGCAATAACGATCGTCATGTAGGGCAGCACCCGGGTGAGCCAGCCGACTGCCGCGGCCTGCGCAGCGCCGCCGGGCTGAACGGACCCGCCCGGCCGGCTCGTCTTGCCAGGCTGCGCTGGCTTGCCGGGCTGCATTGCTCCGCCGGGTACTGCCGCCTTCCGCGCTGCCCGGGCCGAGATCCAGGCCACGAGGGCGATCAGGCCGAGCAGCCCGAGGAACACGGCGCCCTGGGCGCTGAACGGGCCAGCGCCGCTGAGCAAATGGCTGCCCAGCGGCACGCCGAGCAGGCTGTGACTGAGCAGGCCGTTCGGCGAGCCGTTCACCGTGTGGTCAAGGAACAGCCGGTACATGACGCTGAAGAACGGCAGCTGCAGCAGGGCCGGCAGGCAGCCTGCCAGCGCGCTGGCGTTCTCCCGCTGGTAGAGCGCAGCGAGCTCGATCCGCAGCCGGTCTGGCTGGCCGGCGTGACGTTTCTGCAGCTCGGCGACCTGGGGCAGCAGCCGGGCCTGGCTGGCCTGGCCGCGGGCCGCCGACAGGCTGAGCGGCAGCAGCAGCAGGCGGACGGTCATCGTGAACGCGACGATCGCCGCCACGGTGGCCAGGCTCCCGGTCAGCGGCGCCAGGACCTGGGCGTATGCGGAGACAATGTGATAAGCGGCGCCGACAGCGACGCCAAGAAGACTGAACATGACGGATACCCCTCCAGCGGGCCGAAGATGGATGACAGCTGGAGGCGGTCGGGAGACATGCCGCGCCAGGTACTAGCGCCGGGTACTGGCAGAGCGCACGGCCATGCGGGCGCGCCCGGCCGGTGCCGGGAGCCGATAGGCGGATTGTCAGGCGGCCGCCGGGGCCGCCGAGGGTGCTCTCGGCCGGGCCCGGCCCGCCGCGTCAGGGTCGAGCTGCCGCTGGAACCGCGCCAGCCAGGCCTTCTCCCGCAGCCCGGTCGCGCGGCTGGTCAGCGGCAGCGTGGTCAGGGCGGCGGTGATGCTGGCATTGCGCGCGATCAGCGCGACCAGCATGCCGGTCAGGGCAATCGCCGCCAGCGCCAGCAGGCCGGAGGGCGTCGTCAGGGTCACGCCTGGCAGATGCCACCAGCCGGCCAGCTGCGTACAAGCGGCCACCAGCGCCGTCAGCACGACGACCTCCATCGAGAGCCTGCGCCGGTCCCGGAAGGGGCCGGATCGCGATCCGAGCCTACGCCGCCCGTCTCGCCGGGTCGAGCACGCATGCAGTGCCCGCCGTCATGCGGCCCGGTTCGCGCTCGAGGAGCTGTACTCCGAAGCGCTCCGGCGGGGCAACCAGCGCCTCATGACGTCCTGGGAGCAGCGCGAGCACGACCGGAGAACTTCTACCTCCGCCTGGGATTCCAGCTGACCGGCGAGAAATTCGACGACGAAGTCATCGGGGTACGCCAGCTCGCCTGAGCAGTACCATTGCGCCATGTCCGGACCAGCCAGTGACGGGGATGGCGCGGCGCCAGGGGCTCCGGTGTACGCGCTGGGGAGCAGCACCGCAGAGCGCGAACGGTTACGGCGGCAGTCCGAAGAACTCCGTGCCCACAGTGCCGCGCTCCTCGACCGGGTTGGCGTCCAGCGGGATGGAGCGCGATCGACCTCGGCTGCGGGCCCAGCGGGGTGCTCGGGCTTCTCGCTGACCGGGTGGGGACAGCCGGCCAGGTCACCGGGCTGGAGCTGAACCCGGCTAACGTCGCCCTCGCCCGCACGTTCGCTGACGAACACGGGCTCGCGAACGTGAACGTCGTTCAGGGAGATGCCCGGCACACTGGCCTGCCGCCATCGGTGTTCGGCCTCGTGCACGCCCGCACCCTGCTGATCAACATTCCTGATCCCGCCGGGGAGGTCGCCGAAATGGTCCGGCTGGTCAGGCCCGGCGGCTGGGTGGCGGCACTGGAGCCCGATGTCGTCCTGACCTTGTGCTACCCGCCGCACCCGGCGTGGGACTGGCTGGTCCAGGCATTCCTGAGGGTGCACGACCAGGACAGCGCGGATCCGTTCATCGGCCGCCGCCTGCCCGAGCTCTTCCGCCAGGCCGGTCTGATTGACATCGGAGTCGAGGCAAAAGCTGACATCTATCCGGCTGGCCACTCTCGCCGCACTCTTCGCATCGACCTCGTCCGCAGCATGCGCCCCAAGATCCTGCAGCGAGGCATAGCCGACGAGCGGGAACTCGACGAGGCGGAGCACGCGGCCCGGGAGCACCTCGATGACCCGCGCACGCTGGTCATGCCGCACCTGCTCTTCCTGGCCTGGGGCCGCAAGCCGACGGCCTGACTCAGCCCGGCGGGCTGAGTGGTCAGCTGCCGGCCTCGATGTCGCCTTCTAGGTCAAGGTAGACCTGCTGCAGCTGGTCGATCGTCTTGGCGTCGGGCTCTGCCCACAGGCCCCGGTCGGCCGCCTCCAGCAGCCGCTCGGCGATCCCGCGCAGTGCCCACGGGTTGGACTTCTGCATGAACGCGCGGTTCTCCGGGTCGAACACGTAGGACGCGGCCAGCTGCTCGTACATCCAGTCGGCGACCACCCCGGCGGTGGCGTCGTAGCCGAATAGGTAGTCCACGGTCGCGGCCAGCTCGAAGGCACCCTTGTAGCCATGGCGGCGCATCGCGGCGATCCAGCGCGGGTTCACTACCCGGGCCCGGAACACCCGGCGGGTCTCCTCGGCCAGCGTCCGGGTTTTGACCGCGTCGGGGACTGCCGAGTCGCCGATGTAGGCCGCGGGATTGCGGCCGGTCAGCGACCGCACCATGGCGACCATGCCGCCGTGGTACTGGAAGTAGTCGTCGGAGTCGGCGATGTCGTGCTCGCGGGTATCGGTGTTCTTGGCGGCGACCGCGATCCGGCGGAACGCGCCTTCCATGTCCGGCCTGGCCTGCCTGCCGTCCAGGCCGGCGCCGTAGGCGTAACCGCCCCAGACCGCGTAGACCTCGGCCAGGTCACCGTCGTCGCGCCAGTTCCGCGCGTCGATCAGCGGCAGCAGCCCGGCGCCGTACGCGCCGGGCTTGGAGCCGAAGATCCGCGTCGTGGCGCGCCGCCAGTCGCCGTGCCCGGCGTGGTCGGCGACCGCGTGCGCCCGCAGGTAGTTGGACTCGGCGGGCTCGTCAAGCCCGGCCACCGCGGCGATCGCGTCGTCGAGCAGCGTGATGACGTGCGGGAACGCGTCGCGGAAGAAGCCGGAGATGCGCAGCGTCACGTCGATCCGCGGCCGGCCAAGCTCGTCCAGCGGCAGTATCTCGAACCCGGTTACCCGGCGGGAAGCGTCATCCCACACCGGGCGGCAGCCGATCAGCGCGAGCACCTCGGCAATGTCGTCGCCCTGCGTCCGCATCGCGGACGTGCCCCACACGGTCAGCCCGACGCAGCGGGGGTACGCGCCCCCGTCGGCCAGGTGCCTGGCCAGCAGCGAGTCGGCCAGCGCGCGGCCGGTGTCCCACGAGTTGCGGGACGGGATCGCCTTCGGGTCGACCGAGTAGAAGTTGCGGCCGGTCGGCAGTACGTTCACCAGGCCGCGAGTCGGGGAGCCGGAAGGGCCGGCCGGCACGTAGCCGCCGGCCAGCGCATGCAGCACCGCGTCGATCTCGCCCGACGTGGCGGCAAGCCGCGGCACGACCTCCTGCGCCGCGAACCTCAGCACGGCGGTCACGTCCCTCATGACGTCTGCATCGCCGGTCCGCACGGCTTTCTCCGTCAAGCCACTGGCTGGTGTTGTTGTTGTTGTTGTTG
>PMSW01000013.1 GCA_003168215.1 Actinomycetota bacterium | reverse complement strand
CGGGGCCTGGCGAGCCGACGGGGCCGGGCGGGCCTGCGGGGCCTGGCGAGCCGACGGGGCCTGGCGGGGCTGCGCGGGCTGGCGGGCCTGCTGGGCCGGGCGGCTCGGCTGGGCCGCCCCAGCGGGGCGATCGGGCGTACTGGGCCTGCGGGGCGGCGTCATGTTAGCCGTACCCCGGCCGGCGAGAGCCCGCGCAGCCCCCTGGCCCAGTCAGCGGCACGCATCTGCCGCTTGCCGTGCGGCTGGAGGGCCCCGAGTTCCACCGGCTCGGATCCGGTTCCCACGATCACCCGGGAACGGCTCAGGCGCAGTTCTCCCGGGTCAAGTCCCGGACCGGGTCCCGCCGCTCCCGGGCCGGGTCCCGCCGCTCCCGGGCCGGGTCCCGCGGCCACGCTCGCCAGCGGCCCGAGCTTGAGCCTGATACCCGCCACTTCGGTCCATGCTCCCGGCTGCGGCGTGCAGGCCCGGATGAGGCGGTCGATAGCCATCGCCGACTGTCCCCAGTCGATCCGCGCTCTTTCCGGCGTGATCTTGGGCGCCAGGCTCACCCCGTCCGGTGGCTGCGGCCGCGCCGTGAGCGCGCCCGACTCGATTCCGTCCATGGTCGCAACAAGCAGCCCGGCCCCGGACTTGGCGAGCCTGGCCAGCAGGTCGCCGGCCGTGTCGGCGGCCAGGACCGGCTCGGTCACCACGCCGAATACCGGGCCGGCGTCGAGTTCCGCGACGAGCCGGAACGTGGTCGCGCCGGTAATGTCGTCGCCGTGCATGATGGCGTGCTGTACCGGGGCCGCGCCGCGCCAGGCAGGCAGCAGTGAGAAGTGCAGGTTGACCCAGCCATGCCGGGGGATCTCCAGGGCTGCATCCGGGACGAGCGCGCCGTAGGCGGTCACCGCGCAGCAGTCGGGTGCGATCTCGCGCAGCCGGTCGAGGAAATCAGGCTGCCGGGGCCTGGCCGGCTTGAGTACCTCGATGCCGGCCGATTCAGCATGCTGCGCGACGGGACTGGGGGCCATCCGCAGGCCCCGGCCCGCTGGCGCATCCGGGCGCGTGACCACCGCCGCGATCTCATGCCCTGAGTCGAGCAGCGCCGCGAGCGAGGGCAGGGCAGCCTCGGGGGTGCCGGCGAAGACCAGGCGCATCAGGCTAGCTGGCCTTGCCGTGCGTCGGATGCGGCGATGCCTTCACCGTCGGCACCGGCTCCCCCCACCATTCGGCGGCACGGATCTCTTTCATGGCCAGCTTGCGCTGGGCCGGGTCGAGCCGGTCGATGAAGAGCACCCCATCGAGGTGATCGGCTTCGTGCTGCACGCACCGGGCGAGATGCCCAGTGCCTTCCAGCGTGACCGGCTCACCGTGCATGTTGAAGCCCGTGGCCACTACCGCGAGGGAGCGGCTCGTCGGGTAGGCGAGACCGGGGAAGGACAGGCAGCCCTCGTCGTCGACCTCCTGCGCCGCGGAGAGGTCGAGCGACGGGTTGATCAGGTGGCCAAGCTCATCGTCCACGTAGTAAGTAAAGACACGCAGCCCTACCCCGATCTGCGGCGCGGCCAGGCCGACTCCCGGCGCGTCCATCATGGTCTCGGTGAGGTCCTTGACCAGCCTGCGCAGCTCGGCATCGAAGTCGCGCACCGGCTCGGCCGGCGTGCGAAGGACCGGGTCGCCGAACAGGCGTATCGGCTTGACGCTCAACAGACTTCCCTTTCCTGAAACGGCAGCTGCGCATCGCTGGCCGCTGCGTCTACGAAGGCCGGCCACCTGGGCCAGCCGATGGCGACCTGGCCTTGAACGCGGCCTTGCGGGCGGCCCTGGCAACGGACGGATTCGGATGATGGTCGCTCAGCGCCGTGAGCAGGTCGGTCACGCCGGGATGGCTGACCTGCCACAGGCCGGCGACGATCTCGGCCTGGGCATCCGGCGGCAGCTCCGGCAGCAGCTCGGCCACGACGTCCCGCGGATCTGCCTCCTCGAGCAGGCCGGCCCCCAGGTCGACGAGCAGCCAGGTCCGGTCCTCCGGCCTCAGGTCGGCTTCCTCGCCGTGCTCATGCAGCCAGACCGCCGAGTGCGCGCGCAGCACGGGCTCATCCATGGCTGCCCGCACGGCCGGGACGGCGTCCGCGCCAATCCGGTCCAGTACCGCGAACGCGGCGCCCCGTAGCCCCGGCGATCCGCGGCCCGCCGCCTCGATCAGCTCGGCCGCCGCCAGGGATGGGGTCCGCGCCTGCAGCCAGGCCGCGATCTCCGCCTCGCCGTCCTCCGCGTCGCAGCTCGCCAGCGCCGCCAGCAGGCCAGGCGCTCCATCCCGGCCGACCGCGCCGAGTACGGGTACATGCCAGCCCTGCGACCGGAGTCTGCGGTGCACGCCCCAGATGCCGAGCGGTGACAGGGTGACCGTCAGCCCGCCTGCCGACTCATCGGTGCCGAGTTCCACGACGCCCAGGTCGGCGAGTGCCTCCAGTGCCCACGACAACGCCGCTGCCTGGTCCTGGCCTGCCGCGGGCTCCGGCTCGCCCGGGCTGCGGCCGGTGCCGGCTGCTGCTGCGTAGGCGTCGAAAAGGCCTTCCATCCGGACCGGGCCGCCGACCGTATACAGCGCGGTCGCCAGTCCGTCCAGGTCCTCGGCGCCAAGCATCACCTCGAGCGCGCCGTGCCATGCGGCCAGCACTTCCTCCGCGTCGCCCGATGCGAGCACGTCAGCGCGGGCGGCCGGCGCGCCTTGGCCGCCGGGCCGCCGGGCCATCCCGGTCGCGATGGCCACCCGCCAGGCCGCATCCACCTCACCGGGAGCCAGCTCCAGCTCAGCGGCGGCAGCGGCGGCCACGTCCAGGGGCAATGCGCTTCCCGTTACGATGCCGGGGCCTGCCGCGGACCAGCGCGCTAGGTCACGCGCAGCCCGCAGTAGCGGCGCGACGCGTGCCGCTGCCGCAAGTTCCTCCCGCGGCGCCAGGCGCACAGGCGGCAGCCGCGGAATCTCCTCACGCCGTCGCGGCGGTGCGGCGGCGCCGCGGGCGGCCTCGGCCGCGCCCCTGCCGGGATGCGGCTGGCCGGCCCGCACGCTTGGGGTCCTTCCAGATGTGGCCATCCAACCAACCCTATGGCCTCCGGCACCGTACTCAGATCAGCTCGTACTCAGATCTGCATGGCCGGAGGTCAGCCCGGCCGGAGGCCAGGCCGGCCNNCGGAGGCCAGGCCGGCCGGAGGTCAGCCCGGGCTCAGATCAGCTCGGCCGGGTCGAGCTGCAGTCGCACGCCGCTGTCCTTCCGCGCGCTGCGGACCGCCTGCGCGGCCCGCAGTGCCACCGCCAGCGCCAGGCCGCCGGTTCTTGGTACCCGGATCAGCGCCCTGACCTGTTCCTCGCTCGCGGCAGCGCTGGCCGGGCCGGGATCGTCCTCGGTAGGTACCGGCCCGAGCACGTCGGCGTTTTCCGGCAGCGTGACGGCGGCGAGCACCTCCCGCACAGCTGACGCGGGCCCGGTCAGCGACGCCATCCGGACGGCGGGCGGGAACCGGAGTGCCGTCCGCTCGGCCAGCTCCCGCTCCGCATGCGTTACCGGGTCCCAGCGGACCAGCGCCTGCACGGCCGGGAGCCCGGAGTCGGCGATCACGACCACCGTGCCGCCTGCAGGCCCCGGCCTGACCAGTGCCGCCGCGTTCATCCAGCGGCGCAGCGCTTCCTCGGAGGCGCGCAGGCTGGCCCGCCCGAGCAGCATCCAGCCGTCGAGCAGCACGGCAGCCGCATAACCTCCGTCGGCTAGCGGCTCGGCGCCCGGCGTCGCGACGACAACCGCCGGCGAGGCCGGCACCTCGGTGATCACCTCGGCCCGGCCGGAGGTCCGCACCGGCACGGACGGGAAGGCGCGGCCGAGTTCCTCCGCAGTGCGGCCGGCCCCGGTCACCAGGGCGCGGAGCCCTGAGTGCCCGCACCGGGGGCACCGGCGGCCGACGGCAGGCGCGGCGCACCAGCGGCAGAACGCGGCCGCCTGCGGCCCCGGCAGGGCCAGCGGGCCGCCGCAAGCGGCGCACTGGGCCCGCGCATGGCACCGCTCGCAGGCGACAGCGACCACATAGCCGCGCCGCGGCACCTGGAAGAGCACCGGTCCGCTGGCAAGGGCATCCCGGGCGATGCGCAGCGCGAGGCCCGGCATCCGGGCCGAGCGTGCTGCCTGATCCCGGGCCTGCTCCGCGTCGTCCCCGGCCGCGGTGACCAGCGGAGCACTGCGGCGGACCGCGGCCCGGTCGCCGGCCAGGGCGCGTGCCCAGCCGCCAGCCACCAGCTGGGTGGCCTCCACCGTCCGCGCGAAGCCGCCGATCAGCGCGGCCGCGCCGCGCCGGTGCGCCCGGAGGGCGAGAACCTCCCTGGCATGCGGATAGGGGGCACGGGGCTCGGCATGCAGGTCGTCGCCGTCGTCCCACAGCACCACTAGGCCAAGGTTCGTGACCGGCGCGAACATCGCTGACCGGGTGCCCGCCACGATGAGCGTTCCGGCACGCAGCACGGTGAGCCAGCGCCGGTACCGCTCAGCCGGCCCGAGGCCGGCGGACAGGCAGACATGCGACCCGGCGCCGAGCAGTGCCGCGAGCGCCGCGTCAACGCTGTCGAGGTCCCGGCCGTCAGGAACGACGATGAGCACGCCACGGCCGGCCGCCGCCGCGGTCGCCGCCGCCCGCGCGATCTCCGCTGGCCAGTCAGGACCGGGCAGGGCAGACCAGACGGCGCGCGGCGACCGGCCGTCGGCCAGCGCCGCGAGGAAAGACCTGCCCGCCGGATAGCGAGCCCACGAGCCCGGGTCCGGGACCGCGGGCCGCGGGGCCGGCGCGAGGACATCCGGCGCNNATCGCCAGCCGCAGCACGTCGGCCAGCGTGCCCCCGTAGCGGTCCGCGACCGCCCGGGCAAGGCCCGCGATCTCGGCGGTGAGCACGGGCTCGGGCGACACCACCCGCTCCAGGAAGGCAAGGCCGCCCTGATGATCGCTGGCATCTGCCCGCCCCAGCAGATAACCGCCGACCAGCCGCCCGGCGAACCGCACCCGGACCCGGCAGCCAGGTACGGCGTCCAGCGTCAGCCGCTCAGGAACCAGGTAGTCGAAGGGCCGGTCGAGATGCGCCAGCGGAACGTCGACGGCCACCCGCGCGACCGGCAGGCTGACAGCTGCGGCCGGGACGGGGCGGCCCTGCCGCGGCCGCGTGCTTGCGCCCCGTCGCGCTGGACTTGCCACGGTTCTGTCCTACCAGAGAGGTCCGGCAGCCAGGGCAACCCGAGGCTGCGCCGGGCTCCGCTCGGGAGTCAGCCTTCTCGCTGGAAGCAGCGCCGCCATCCCCGGCACGAAACATGGTGAATCCGGCTTTCGACCACCTTGCAAGGTTCCGTGGGCCGGGTCATCCGGTCAGGGACGGAACACCGAATCCTGGAACCACCGCCAGGTCTTGGGGATGCCGGCCTCGCGACTGATGCTGGGCGCGTACCCGAGCACTTTCTGGGCCAGCTCATAAGAAGCAAAGTTCCGCTCCACCTCGCCGGGACGCTTGGGCCGGTACTCCACCGGATGATCCGGCTTGCCGGCCGCGACGCGGCACAGGTCGGCCAGACAGCGCACCGTCGTCTCCACGCCGGATGCGATGTGCAGCACGGTCCCGCCCGGCACGTCGCTGGTCAGGCCGAGCTGCAGCGCGCTGGAGATGTCGTCGACATGCGTGTAGTCCCGCGATGCAGCACCATCTCCGTAGATCACGATCGGCTCGCCAGCGTGGATCGCCCGGAAGAACATGGTCATCGCGCCGCGCTTGCGGGCACTCCACGGGCCGTAGACATTCGCGAACCGGAGCGCCACCGTGGACAGGCCGTAGGCGTGGGCGAACGCGCACGCGTAGCCCTCGCCAGCGAGCTTGCTGGCCCCGTAGGGCGAGATGGGCCTCGGCAGGGAACTCTCGCTGACCGGCGGCGCGGCGTTGCCGATCAGCGCGCCTCCGGTCGAGGCCTGGACGATCCGCTCCACGCCGGCCCGCCGGGCGGCGTCGAGGACGCGGAAGGTGCCGACGACGTTGACGTCGAAGTTCGGCACCGGGTCCTCGACGGACATGACCACCGATCCGGCGGCCGCGAGGTGGACGACGCCCTGTATCCCGGTGAGTGCGGCATCGAGCGCCGCGACATCCCGGATGTCCCCCTCGACCAGCTCAGCGTCGACCCCGGCGAGCTGGCCGGGGTCCCCCGTCGAATAGTTATCGAATACCCGGACCGAGTGCCCGCTGTCGACAAGCCGCCGGACCAGAGTGGCGCCCACGAACCCTGCTCCGCCGGTGACCAGCACCCTTCGCGCATCAACCATGGGACGTCAAGTTAGCAGCCGGATTCACTACCTTCAGGCTGAGCCCCTGGCGGCCGGTCAGAGGCCGGCAGCCGACTTGAGGGCTTCCGTCCGGTCGGTCCGTTCCCAGGTGAAGTCCGGCTCCTCCCGGCCGAAATGGCCGTAGGCGGCTGTCTGCGAGTAGATCGGGCGGAGCAGGTCCAGGTCCCTGATGATCGCCGCCGGGCGGAGATCGAAAACCTTGAGCACCGCGTCCTGGATGCGCTCCACCGCCACCCGCTCGGTGCCGAAGCACTCGACGAAGACGCCGACCGGCTTCGCCTTGCCGATCGCGTAGGCGACCTGCGTCTCGCATCGCTCGGCCAGGCCTGCCGCGACGACGTTCTTGGCCACCCACCGCATGGCGTAGGCGGCGCTGCGGTCCACCTTGGAGGGATCCTTGCCGGAGAATGCCCCTCCCCCGTGCCTGGCCATCCCGCCGTACGTGTCAATGATGATCTTGCGGCCGGTCAGGCCCGCGTCGCCCATCGGGCCGCCGACCTCGAACCGCCCGGTGGGGTTGACCAGCAGCCGGTAGTGGGCGGTGTCGAGGTCGAGCCCGGCCACGACCGGCTGCACCACGTGGTCGCGTACGTCGGGAGCCAGCAGCTTGTCCAGGTCGATGGACGGGGCATGCTGGGTGGAGATCACGACGGTGTCCAGCCGCACCGGCCTGATCCCGGAGTACTCGATGGTCACCTGGGTCTTGCCGTCCGGGCGGATGTACGGCACCGCGCCGCTGCGGCGGGCCTGCGACAGCTGACGGGAGAGCCGGTGCGCGAGCATGATCGGGAGCGGCATGAACTCGGGGGTCTCCCGGCAGGCGTAGCCGAACATCATTCCCTGGTCACCGGCGCCCTGGCGGTCAAGCTCGTCCGCGCCCTCGCCCTCCCGGTGCTCGAACGCATCGCTGATGCCGCGGGCGATGTCGGGAGACTGAGAGCCGATGGACACGGAAACCCCGCAGGAGGCCCCGTCGAATCCCTTCGCGGACGAGTCGTACCCGATGTCGAGGATCTTCTCCCTGATGATTCCCGGGATGTCCACATAGGTCGAGGTTGTCACCTCTCCTGCGACGTGGACCTGCCCGGTAGTGATCATCGTCTCCACGGCGACGCGGCTGCGCGGGTCGCCTTTGAGCATGCCATCAAGAATGGCGTCGCTGATCTGGTCGGCCATTTTGTCCGGATGGCCTTCCGTCACAGACTCGGAGGTAAATAGACGACCGGTCACCTGACTCCCTTTTCAGTGGGGGGCTGAGACTCTTCAGTGGGCCTGAGACTCGCCGAAGTCTAGCCGGGATAGCGGCGCCGGGCCGTCAGCCAGCGAGTCTCGTCGCGACAAGATCCCAGATCACGTCGGCAAGTGCCTCCTTGGAACCGAGAGGGACCTGGGTCTGCGTCCCGTCAGCGGCAAGGATCACGGCCTCGTTGTTGCTCGCGCCGAATCCGATTCCCGGCCCCACCTTATTGACGACAAGCAGATCGCACCCCTTTGCGGCGAGTTTCGCGCGGCCGTTGCCGAGCAGGTCCTGAGTCTCAGCGCCGAAGCCGACGATGACCTGGCCCGCCCGCAGCCGGTGGGCTGATAGCTCGCGGAGGATGTCGGGATTCTGCAAGAGGCGGATCGGCTCAGGTGCCGCGGGAGTCTTCTTGATTTTCGTCTCGCTCCTGGTCTCGGGCCGGTAATCGGCGACCGCCGCAGCCATGACCAGGGCGTCAGCCTCCCGCGCGGCCTCCGTCACCGCGTCACGCAGCTGGGCAGCGGATGTCACCGGCAGGACGCGCACCCCGGCCGGGTCGGCGAGGGTTACGTTGGCTGCCACCAGCGTGACCCTGGCGCCGCGGGCCGCGGCCGCCGCGGCCAGCGCGTAGCCCTGCCGCCCCGATGACCAGTTGCCGAGGAACCGGACCGGATCGAGTTCCTCCCTGGTACCGCCTGCCGACACCACGACCACGCGCCCGGCGAGATCCGGCGCGAGCCCGGCGGCACCGCGGGCCAGCACCCGTTCCGCGATGCGCATCAGCTCAGCGGGCTCCGGCAGCCGGCCAGGCCCGGTGTCCTTGCCGGTGAGCCTGCCCGCCGCGGGCTCAAGAACCACGGCGCCGCGCTCGCGCAGCGTGGCCGCGTTCGCCTGGGTCGCCGGATGCTCCCACATCTCGGTGTGCATGGCGGGCGCGAAAACAGCCGGGCAGCGCGCGGTCAGCAGCACCGCGGTCAGCAGGTCGCCGGACATCCCCGCCGCGGCGCGGGCTAGCAGGTCCGCGGTCGCCGGTGCCACCAGGACCAGGTCAGCCGTCTGGCCCAACCGGACATGCGGAACGTCGTGTACCTCGTCCCACGCGGTGGCGGTAACGGGATGGCCGGACAGCGCGGCCCAGGTTGCCTCGCCGACGAACCGGAGCGCGTCAGGGGTGGGCACCACCCGGACGTCATGGCCGGACTCGGTGAGTAGCCGGAGCAGCTCGCATGACTTGTAGGCGGCGATTCCCGCGCCGACCCCGAGGACAATGCGCACTGGCGGTTGCCCGGCCGGGAGTCAGCCGGTCAGGACTCCACCGCGCCCACGGTCAGCAGCCGCTCGCTGATCTCGCGGAGCGCGATCGAGAGCGGCTTCTCCTGAACGCGCGTCTCGACCAGCGGCCCCACGTACTCCAGCAGGCCCTCGCTCAGCTGGGCGTAGTAAGCATTGATCTGACGTGCCCGCTTCGACGCCATGATGACGAGGCCGTACTTGCTGTCCACGACATCAAGTAGGTCGTCGATGGGCGGGTTGATGATGCCTTCCGGGACGGAAGTGCCAGCCACGTTGTGCCTTCCAGTTTCGGGAGCGCGGCAAGAACCGCGTCACTGGCCCGATGGGGCCTCGGTCAACTCTACCAGCTGGTGGCAGACGTCCTCGACCGATGTGTTGACGATCGTGACATCAAACTCGCTGCCAGCGGCGAGCTCCACCTGAGCTGCCTCCAGCCGCTGGCGGATGAGCTCAGCGGATTCGGTATCCCGGCCGGTCAGCCGGCGGACGAGCTCCGCCCAGGAGGGGGGCGCCAGGAACACCAGCAGGGCGCCAGGAACGGCGCGGCGCACCTGCCTCGCGCCCGCCAGGTCGATCTCGAGCAGCACCGGCAGGCCGGCCGCCAGCCGTTCCTCGACAGGGGCCCGCGGCGTGCCGTACCGGTGCCCCGCGAAGTGCGCCCATTCGAGCAGCTCGCCGCTTTCGGTCATCGCGTCGAACTCGCGCTCGCTCACGAAGCAGTACTCGCGGCCGTCAGCCTCGCCTGGCCGCGGCGCCCGCGTGGTGACGGAAACCGAGAGCCAGATCTGCGGGGACGCCCGCCGCAGGCAGCGTATGACCGTGCTCTTGCCGACGCCGGAGGGCCCGGAGAGCACGGTGAGCCGTGCAGGGACAGGGGCCAGGGCCTGGCCGCGCGCGCGGTCGGCCGACGGACCGGCCATGGACCTCCGCCCCTCGCCCCCGCCCCTAGGCTCCCCAGCGTCGGTCAGATATCACCGCCGAACTCGTTCTGGAGAGCAGTCCGCTGGTTGGCGCCGAGGCCGCGGACGCGCCGCGACTCCGCGATACCGAGCCGCTCCATGATCTGCCTGGCGCGTACCTTGCCGACGCCCGGCATGGACTCGAGCAATGCCGACACTTTCATCTTGCCGACTATGTCATCGGTCTGGCCCTCTTTGAGGACCTGGGGCAGGGTCGTCGAACCGTGCTTGAGCCGGTTCTTGACCTCGGCACGCTCCTTGCGTGCCTTGGCAGCCTTTTCCAGGGCCGCGGCCCGCTGCTCGGGGGTGAGTGGGGGAAGAGCCACGCGTGGTCACCTCGGGTTTCGTATCGAAAAAGTCGCTCCGCGAGGGGAAACTAGCGAGTTCAGACCGTCACGGCAATGCAAACCCCCGTTTGTCGTGCCACAATTTATCCGATACTACTCTGCGTATATACTCCGCTACTAAAAGTAGCCATATGCTGTACCATATGTCCCTCGCGTCAGGGTGCCCGACGGATAGATCGGGCCATGGTAAACCGGCCGGAACTCAGCCTGAGGCTGCCAGCAGCCGCCTTAGCGACGTCCCGACCGCCGCCGCTGCCGCCCCCGGGTCCGGCGCGCCGGTAATGGGCCGGCCGATGACCAGGAGGTCGGCACCGGCGCCCAGCGCCTCCTCCGGCGTGGAAACTCTCGCCTGATCCTGAGCGTCCGACCCGGCCGCGCGGATCCCCGGCGTGATGAGGGTGATGTCCGGCCCGACCTCGGCCCTGAGGACGGCCACCTCGCGCGGCGAGCAGACCAGCCCCGTGGCCCCGGCCGCGACCGACAGGACCGCGAGCCGGCGCACGGCATCTCGGGTCGGGCCGGCCATCCCGATGGCGGCCAGATCGTCGTCGCCGAGCGAGGTGAGCACCGTCACGGCGGCGATCTGAGTATCCGGTGCTGCTTGCACGGCGGCGCGGATAGCCGCGGGCCCGGCGGCCGCGTGCACGGTGAGTATCCCCGGCCGCAGCCGTGCCACCGCACGGGCCGCGCCAGCTACCGTCGCCGGGATGTCATGCAGCTTCAGGTCGAGGAATACCTGGACGCCGCTGGCCCCCCGGATCGAGGTGACCGCTTCCGGCCCGTAGCGCAGGTAGAGCTCGAGCCCGATCTTGACCGTGCTGACGTAGGGCGTGACCAGGTCCGCCCAGCGCGCTGCCGTCTCCAGATCAGGCGCGTCGAGCGCGACGGCAACAGGTGCGCGATAGCTCACCGCATGCTCCTTCCCTTAATTCGTTCCCGTCTCGTTCGTTCCCCGCCCCGCCATGCGCCCGACGCGGGGCCGTAGCGCGCCGCAGGCGCACTGTGACGCGCAGCAGGCACGCACCCGCACCCGGGCATGCTCCCGGCGGTCAGGGCACGTTCCTGGCGAGCCTGCGCCCGGTTGCTGTCCGCGGCTCGTGCGCCAGCCCGACGACGTCGGACAGCCGGTCGATCCCGCGCCGCGCGAGTTCCTCGTCGAGCTCGCGCAGGATGCGCTCGCACGCGGACGGGTCGTGGAAGATCGTCGTGCCGACCGCGACCAGGCCGGCCCCGGCCAGGATCAGCTCGAGCGCGTCCTTTCCCGTCCGCACCCCGCCCATCCCGATGATCGGCACATCGGGCAGCGCCTCGCGCACCTGCCACACGCACCGCACCGCGACCGGCCGGATCGCCGGGCCGGACAGCCCGCCCGCGACGCCGGCCAGCACCGGGCGCATCGTGTCGCAGTCGATGGCCATGCCCAGCAGCGTATTGATCATCGAGAGCCCATCCGCGCCCGCCGCCACGCAGGCCCGGGCAACTGCCACGATGTCGGTGACGTCAGGCGAGAGCTTGGCGAACACCGGGATGTCGTAGCGCGCGCGGCCCCGTACCGCCTCGATCACCGCGGCGGCGGCCACCGGGTCGCAGGCGAACACCTGCCCCCGGTGCTCGACATTCGGGCAGGAGATGTTGACCTCGATCGCGGTGACCCCGGCCGCGTCGGAGAGCCGGGAAGCCAGCTCGGCGAACTCCTCCACGGTGCCGCCCGCGATGGATACCACCGCGCGCGCGCCGCGCGACAGCAGCCACGGCAGGTCCCGCTGCAGGAACGCGTCGATGCCAGGACCCTGCAGGCCGATCGAGTTGAGCATGCCGCTCGGCGTCTCCGCCATCCGCGGCGTCGGCCGCCCGGCGCGGGGCGCGAGCATCACCGACTTGGTCACGACGGCGCCGATCTTGGACACGTCGATGAACTGCGCCAGCTCACGGCCCGCGCCCGCGCAGCCGGACGCGGTGAGAATCGGGTTGGGCAGCTCGACGTGGCCGAGCCTGGTGCGCATGTCAGTGCCCATGACCCGGCCTTCCCGGCGAGCCGGGCCGCGCCTGCTGCCCGGACCCGCCGGATTCGCGTGCCCCGTGCCCGGGTCCGGTTGCTCCCGCCCGGCCGCCGGCGGCTGCCTGGCCGCCGCGCGGCAGGCGGCCTGACCTCGGCTCCCAGCCGGGCGCGCCGACCGCATCGAAGGGGATGGTGCCCACGTCGTCCCAGCGGATCTGCTCACCGCGGAACACCGGGCCGTCAACGCAGGAGCGCACCATCCGGGTCATGCCATCGGTGCCGACCACCGGCAGCACGCAGGTCATGCAGACCCCGATCCCGCACGCCATCGCCTCCTCCACCGCGACCTGCACCGGCAGGTCGTAGCGGCGGGCAAGCAGGGTCACCTGCCGCAGCATGGGCATCGGCCCGCAGGCGTAGATCACGTCGGTCCTCGCCTCGTGGATCACCTGGCCGAGCATGTCGGTGACGACGCCGCGGGCACCCAGCGACCCGTCCTCGGTGGTGATCGTGGCCGTGCGGCCGGTCCGGCGCGCGGTCAGCGCACCGAAGACGCGGTCGCCGCTCGCCGCGCCCAGCAGGAAATCAACCTTGCAGCCGCGGTCGCGCAGCTTGCCCGCGAGCGCGAACAGCGGCGCGCTGCCGTAGCCGCCGCCGACCAGCAGGCAGCTGACCGGGTCGCGCGGAACGGGAAACGGCCGCCCGAGCGGTCCGGCGACATCGAGCACGTCCCTGGACCGCAGCCCGGCCAGCCAGCGCGTGCCCGGGCCGCTGGCGGAGAACACGAACTCCACCGTGCCGCCGTGGTCCGGCCTGACGTCATGAATCGAGAAAGCGCGGCGGAGCAGCATCGCGCTGTCCGGGCCGCCGACGGCGACGGCGACGAACTGCCCGGGCCGGAAGCGCGCCGCGATGCCGGGCGCCACGACGGTCATGGCGTGATAGGCATCGACCCGCCGGACGGTCAGCACGGTGCCCCGCACCTGCACCGGTCCCGCGTCGCCGTCGGCGTCCTGCGCCCTCATCCGCCAGCACCCCCGGACGCGGCCGGGCCGCGCCGCAATCGCGCCGCGTGCTCCTGCAGGGACCGCACTCCCACCTCTCCCCGGGTAATCGCCTCGATGCCCTGCACGGCGGCCGCCAGCCCCTGCACGGTAGTGACGCAGGGGATGCCGCGGCGGACCGCGGCGGTGCGGATCTCATAGCCGTCCAGCCGCGGCCCTGACTGGCCGGGGCTGCCGAACGGCGTGTTGACGATCAGGTCAACCTGGCCGGCCATGATCCGCTCCACGATGGTCGGCTCGCCGTCGGGCCCGCGACCGTCGCCGTGCTTGCGCACGATCGTGGCACGGACGCCGTTGCGGCGCAGAATCTCCCCGGTTCCCCTAGTCGCCCAGATCTCGAAGCCCAGGTCAGCGAGGCGCTTCACCGGGAACACCATGGACCGCTTGTCCTTGTTCGCCACCGACACGAAGGCCCTGCCCTTGACCGGCAGCGATCCGTACGCGGCAGCCTGGGACTTGGCGTACGCGGTGCCGAACACCTCGTCGATGCCCATGACCTCGCCGGTCGACCGCATCTCCGGGCCGAGGACGGTGTCCACTCCCCTGCCCTCGGCGTCCCGGAACCGCCCGAACGGGAGCACCGCCTCCTTGACCGCGATCGGCGCGTCGAGCGGCAGCGTGCCGCCGTCGCCCGACGCGGGCAGCATGCCCTCGGCCCGCAGCCCGGCCACGGTCGCGCCGAGCATGATCCTGGCCGCCGCCTTGGCCAGCGGCACCGCGGTCGCCTTGGACACGAACGGCACCGTGCGCGATGCCCGGGGGTTGGCCTCCAGCACGTACAGCACCCCGGCCGCCAGCGCGTACTGCACGTTCAGCAGGCCCAGCACGCCGACGCCGCGGGCGATCGCCGTGGTGGACTCGCGGATCAGGTTGATGTACTCATGGCCGAGCGTGATCGGCGGCAGCGCGCACGCCGAGTCGCCGGAGTGGATCCCGGCCTCCTCGATGTGCTCCATCACGCCGCCCAGGTACAGCTCCGTGCCGTCGTACAGCGCGTCCACGTCGATCTCGATGGCGTCATCGAGGAACCGGTCGATCAGCACCGGATGCTCGGGGCCTGCCTGGGCGGCCCGCCGCACGTAGGCTTCCAGCGTCTCGTCGTCGTAGACGATCTCCATGCCGCGCCCGCCGAGCACGTACGAGGGCCGCACCAGGACCGGGTAGCCGATCTCGTCGGCGATGGCCCTGGCCTCCTGGTACGACCTGGCGGTCCCGTGCCGGGGCGCGGGCAGCCCGGCCGCCGCCAGCACCGCGCCGAACTCGCCCCGGTCCTCGGCCAGGTGGATGGCCTCCGGCGGGGTGCCGACGATTCGCACCCCGGCCGCGGCGAGCGCCCTGGCCAGGCCGAGCGGGGTCTGCCCGCCGAGCTGGACGATGACGCCGGCGACCGGCCCGCTGGCCTGCTCGGCGTGCACGACCTCCAGGACGTCCTCCAGCGTCAGCGGCTCGAAATAGAGCCGCCCGGAAGTGTCGTAGTCCGTTGATACGGTTTCCGGGTTGCAGTTGACCATCACCGTCTCGTAGCCGGCCGCCGACAGCGCGAAGGAGGCGTGCACGCAGGCATAGTCGAACTCGATGCCCTGGCCGATCCGGTTCGGCCCGCTGCCGAGGATGATCACTTTCGGCCGGTCCCCGGACGGGACCTCGGTCTCCTCGTCGTAGGTCGAGTAGAGGTACGGGGTGCTCGCGGCGAACTCAGCCGCGCAGGTGTCCACCATGTGGTAGACCGGCCGGATCCCCAGCTCGTGCCGGAACCGGCGGATCGCGTCCTCGGTGGTGCCGCGGATCTGGGCGATCTGCGCGTCGGCAAACCCGGCGGCCTTGGCGGCCCGCAGATGGGCAGCCGTGAGCCCTGGCGACTGGCGGCGGGTCATCCGTTCTGCCCGTTCTTCAATGCCCTTGATCTGGTCGATGAACCAGGGATCGATGCCCGTCGCCGCGACGAGCTCGGCCACGCTGGCGCCCGCCCTGATCGCCTGGTGCACCGTCGTCAGCCGGCCGTCGTGCGGCAGCGCGCAGCGGGCGAGCAGGTCGGCCCTGGCCGCCGGCGGGTGCTGCCAGCTGAACGGCGCTCCCGGCTGCTCCAGCGAGCGCAGCGCCTTCTGCAGCGCCTCGGGGAAGCTGCGGCCGATGGCCATCGCCTCGCCGACCGACTTCATGTGCGTGGTCAGCACCGGGTCCGCGCCGGGGAACTTCTCGAAGGCGAACCTCGGCACCTTGACCACCACGTAGTCGAGCGCGGGCTCGAAGCTGGCCGGCGTCTGGCCGGTGATGTCGTTGCGTATCTCGTCCAGCGTGTAGCCGATCGCGAGCCTCGCGGCGATCTTGGCGATCGGGAAGCCGGTTGCCTTCGAGGCCAGCGCGGACGACCGGGACACCCGCGGGTTCATCTCGATGACCACGAGCCGGCCGGTGCTGGGGTGCACGGCGAACTGGATGTTGCAGCCGCCGGTGTCCACCCCGACCGCCCGCAGCACGTCGATCGCCGTGTCGCGCATCTGCTGGTACTCGCGGTCGGTCAGCGTCATGGCCGGCGCCACCGTCACCGAGTCGCCGGTGTGCACTCCCATCGGGTCGATGTTCTCGATCGAGCAGACCACCACCACGTTGTCGGCCCGGTCGCGCATCAGCTCGAGCTCGAACTCCTTCCAGCCGATGATCGACTCCTCCAGCAGCACCTCCGAGACCGGGCTGGCGTCCAGCCCGGCGCCGGCCATCCGCCGCAGGTCGTGCTCGCCGCGGGCGATGCCGGAGCCGGACCCGCCGAGCGTGAACGACGGCCTGAGCACGACCGGATAGCCGAGCTCGGCGGCCGCCTGCTCGCATTCCTCCAGGTCGTGGCAGATGCGGCTGTCCGGGACTGCCGCGCCGAGGCCGATGACGAGTTCCTTGAACCGCTTCCTGTCCTCGCCTGCCCTGATCGTCTCGATGTCGGCGCCGATCAGCTCCACCTGGTAGCGGGCCAGGACCCCCGCGTCATGCAGCTCGACGGCTGCGTTCAGCGCGGTCTGGCCGCCGAGCGTGGGCAGGATGGCGTCGGGGCGCTCCCTGTCGATCACCTTCTCCAGCACGTCCAGCGTGATCGGCTCGACGTAGGTGGCGTCGGCGAACTCGGGATCCGTCATGATCGTCGCCGGGTTGGAGTTGACCAGGCTGACCCGCAGGCCCTCCTCCCGCAGCACCCGGCATGCCTGGGTGCCGGAGTAGTCGAATTCGCAGGCCTGGCCGATGATGATCGGGCCGGACCCGATGACGAGGACCGAGTTCAGGTCAGCGCGACGCGGCATGATGCAGCCTCCCGGTTGCCATCGGGACCCGGGGACCACGCGCCGTCACCGGGCACGCTCCATCAGATCGCAGAACTCGCCGAACAGGCCGGCCGCGTCGTGCGGGCCCGGCGCCGCCTCCGGGTGGTACTGGGCGCTGAAGGCGGGCGCGCTGAGCAGGCGCAGTCCCTCGACGACGCCGTCGTTGAGGTTGACATGGCTGATCACCGCCGGGCCGTACGCAGTCTCGAACGGCGCAGGCTCGGCGAAGCCGCCAGGCAGCCCCGGCAGGCTCCTGCCGCCGGCCGTGCCCCGGCCGGCCGCCGGGCCGTCCCGCCCGGCGCCAGCATCCCCGGCCGCCGCCGCCGCGGGCTCCGGCGGCTGCCCGGGCATCGCCACCGCGAACCCGTGGTTGTGGCTGGTGATCTGCACCCGCCCGGTCCGCAGGTCCTTGACCGGCTGGTTCACGCCCCGGTGGCCGAATCGCAGCTTGTAGGTGCCAAGCCCGAGTGCCCGGCCGAGGACCTGGCTGCCCAGGCAGATGCCGAAGACGGGAAGGCCGGCCTCCAGCACGCCGCGCATTGCCTCGACGGCGTAGCCGGCCGCCGCCGGATCGCCGGGCCCGTTCGAGAAGAACGCCCCGTCCGGGCTGATGGCCAGGATCTCCGCGGCCGTGCTCGTGGCCGGCAGCACGTGCACCCGGCAGCCGAGCCGCGCCAGGTGCCGGGGGGTGGCGGCCTTGATGCCGAGGTCGACGGCTGCCACTACGAGCCTGGTCGCCGTGCCGGGGGGCGGGTTGATGATGTAGGCATGCGGCGTCGAGACCTCGCGGGCGAGGTCCGCGCCGGCCATCGGCGGGCTCGCCAGGACGCGCTCAAGCAGCTGAGCCGCATTGGGCTCCTGGGTGCTGATGGCAGCCCGCATCGCGCCGCGTTCCCGCAGGTGCCGGGTAAGTGCCCGGGTGCCGGTGATCGCGATCCCGGTCACGCCGCGGGCGCGGAGTTCCTCCTCCAGGGTCCGCACCGACCGCCAGCTCGACGCGATCCTGGCAGGCTCCCTGATCACGTAGCCGCTGACCCAGATCCGCCCGGACTCGGGATCCTCGTCATTGACGCCGGTATTGCCGATGTGCGGCGCGGTCATCGCCACGATCTGCCGGCAATAGGAGGGATCGGTCAGCGTCTCCTGGTAGCCGGTCATACCGGTGTTGAAGACCATCTCGCCGAAGGTCTCCCCGGCGGCGCCGTAGGCCGTGCCGCGGAAGGTCAGGCCGTCCTCGAGAATCAGCATCGCCGGCCGGATGGCTGTGGGTGTCATCGCGCCAGCTTCCCGTCGAGCACCGTCGGGCTGCCGCGCAGGAACGTGGCCACCACGCGGCCGGGCAGCGCCATCCCGGCGAACGGGCTGTTGCGCCCCTTGGACGCATGCGCCGCCGGGTCCACTACCTCCCGGCCCGCCGGGTCGTACAGGACCAGGTTCGCCGGGGAGCCGGCTGCGAGCCGGCGCCCGTGCGCGGGCAGCCGGCCGATCGCCGCCGGGCGGGCCGACATCCGGTCGGCGACGGCTGCCCAGTCGAGCAGGCCGGTGCCGACCATGGCCTCGTGCACCACCCGCAGCGCCGTCTCGAGCCCGGTCATGCCGAACGCCGCCGCCCCCCACTCGGTTTCCTTGTCCTCCACCGCGTGCGGCGCGTGATCGGTGGCCACGCAGTCGATCGTGCCGTCCGCGAGGCCCGCCCGCAGGGCCGCGACGTCAGCGGCGGTGCGCAGCGGCGGATTGACCTTGAACACCGGGTCGTAGCCGGCGGCAAGCTCGTCGGTGAGCAGCAGATGGTGCGGCGTTACCTCGGCCGTGACCTGCCATCCCTTCGACTTCGCCCAGCGGATGATCTCCACGGAGCCGGCCGTGGAGACGTGGCAGACATGCAGCGCCGACCCGACGTGCGCCGCGAGCAGGCAGTCGCGGGCGATCACCGCCTCCTCGGCCACGGCCGGCCAGCCGGTGAGGCCGAGGATGCCGGATACCTCGCCCTCGTTCATCTGCGCGCCCTCGGTAAGCCGGGGTTCCTGCGCGTGCTGGGCGATGACCCCGCCGAACGCCTTGACGTACTCCAGCGCCCGGCGCATCAGGACGGCGTCGGACACGCACCGCCCGTCGTCGGAGAACACCCTGACGCGGGCCGCCGAGTCTGCCATCGCGCCGAGCTCGGCCAGCCGGCTCCCGGCGAGCCCGGCAGTGACCGCGCCGACCGGCTGCACGTCACACCGGCCGGCCTGCCTGCCAAGCCGCCAGATTTGCTCGACCACCCCGGCGGTATCGGCTACCGGCTCGGTGTTGGCCATCGCGTGCACCGCGGTGAACCCGCCCAGCGCCGCGGCCGCCGTGCCGCTGGCGACGGTCTCCGCGTCTTCCCTGCCCGGCTCCCGCAGATGCGCGTGGAGGTCTACCAGGCCGGGCAGCGCGATCAGGCCGTCCGCGTCGATGACGTTCCCGCGCCCGGCGGGCAGGCTCGTCCCGGAGCCCGTGCCTCCCCCCGAGCCAGAGCCCGTGCCTCCGCCAGAGCCCGTGCCTCCCCCGGTGCCGGTGCCGGTGCCGAACTCGGCGAACAGCCCGTCCGTGATGAGAATGTCGGCCGGATCACCGCCCAGCGGCCGCGCGCCCCTGATCAGCCAGGTTCCCGGGCCGGGCGGGATCCCCGGGTCTATCCTGCCGCTCCCCGTTCCGGTCATGACCGCGCCTCCGACCCGCCCAACAGCAGGTACAGCACCGCCATGCGCACGCTGACCCCGTTGGCGACCTGTTCCACAATCGTCGACCTAGCCGAATCCGCGACGTCGGCGGCGATTTCGACACCGCGATTCATCGGGCCCGGGTGCATGACCACGGCATGCCCGGGAAGCATCGCCATCCGGGTGCCGTCCAGGCCATAGCGGCGGCTGTACTCCCGCACGCTGGGGAAGTACGCCGCGTTCATCCGCTCCTGCTGCACCCGCAGCATCATCACGACGTCGCTCTTGGGCAGCGCCGCGTCGAGGTCATAGCTGACCGAGCAGGGCCATGCGCCGACCGCCACCGGGATGAGCGTCGGCGGCCCGACCAGCGTCACCTCGGCGCCCAGCGTGCTCAGCAGCAGGACGTTTGACCTGGCCACGCGGCTGTGCAGGATATCGCCCACGATGGTTACCCGGAGCCCGTCCAGCCTGCCGAGCCGGCGGCGCATGGTGAACGCGTCAAGCAGCGCCTGAGTGGGATGCTCGTGGCTGCCGTCGCCCGCGTTGACGACGCTGCCCCTGACCCAGCCGGCCAGCCGGTGCGGGGCTCCTGACGCGCCGTGCCTGATCACCACCGCGTCAGCGCCCATCGCCTCGAGCGTCAGCGCGGTGTCCTTGAGGCTCTCCCCCTTCGCCACGCTGGACCCCTTGGCGGAGAAGTTGATCACGTCGGCCGACAGCCGCTTGGCGGCCGCCTCGAAGGAGATCCTCGTCCGGGTCGAGTCCTCGAAGAACAGATTGACAACCGTCCGGCCGCGCAGGGTGGGCAGCTTCTTGATCGGCCGGGTGGCGGTCTGGGCCAGTTCATCGGCCGTATCGAGAATGAGCAGGGCATCGGCCCTGGTCAGGTCTCCGGCGGAAATCAGGTGACGGTTCACCGGCCCGCCCTGTCGCCGCCGGGCGCGCCGGAACTGTCACTCAGCAGCACTGCATCCTCGCCGTCCACCTCGGTGAGCAGCACCCGGATGATCTGGCGCTGGGAGGTGGGCAGGTTCTTGCCCACGTAGTCAGGACGGATCGGAAGCTCCCTGTGCCCGCGGTCGACAAGAACGGCAAGCTGCACGGCGCGCGGACGCCCGATGTCGCCGAGAGCGTCGAGCGCAGCCCGCACGGTGCGACCCGAGTAGAGCACGTCGTCGACCAGTACCACGATCTTGCCGTCGATGCCCGACGCGGGCACCGCGGTGTGGCCGAGCGCCCTGGCCGGCCGGAGCCGCAGGTCGTCCCGGTACATGGTGATGTCCAGTGATCCTGCCGGGACGGGATGGCCCTCGACCTCCTCGATGCGCCCGGCAAGCCGGTGCGCGAGCGGGACGCCGCGGGTCGGGATGCCGAGCAGGACGACATCGCCGGCGCCGTTGGTCCGCTCGAGAATCTCGTGCGCGATCCTGGTGACCGCCCGCCCGATCTCGGCAGGCTCGAAGACCGTACGGCCCGCCGCCCTGGATCCTTCCGCCCCGGAGCCCTTGGCCTCGCGGCTTCCGGCACTGGGACTCCCGGCCTGGTAGCTCCCGGCGCGGGCGCTGCCGGGCGCGCCGTCGCCTGAGCCGGGATCGCGGTCTTCCTGATGAGCTGCGTGCATGATTCTTGGACCTCCTTTCCCGCCTCTCTGGACGGGCCTTAAAGGACGTCTGACCGCACTACCGTAACAGTCAGGACCGAGCCGACATCGGCGGACACGCAGCGCACGCCAGATCTCCGGCGGACGGGCGCCGCCGGCTACGGCGGACGGTAACCCCGGCTTTTGCGGACCGGCCCCCTCAGCCGGGCCGCAAGTGCGTGACCAGCCATGCCAGGCTGGGGTACCTGGCGGTAGTTACGTGATTTATATCACATCATGTCACTCTTCCGACTGGCTTGATAACCAGCGGAAGACCCCCCGCGACCTGCGCGTAACGCTGCCAGGCCAGGGCTGGCCGGACTTCCCGGGGCTGGCGCGCATGACAGGAACCAGCCGATTGAGATGGGGCATCGGGGGTAAGTTCGACCGCTTTTTGCCATTCGGCTTGACCTTGTCGCCCTCGCGGGCCTACCGTCACTGAGCGTAACCATCTCACCGATCAGACAAGCTGGCCTGGGGGCCGACGAAATGCCATCTGAGTACGCCAAAACCCTGGGCGCGCGACTGCGCGCCATCCGCACCCAGCAGGGCCTCTCTCTGCACGGAGTCGAAGAGAAGTCGCGTGGCCGGTGGAAGGCCGTCGTCGTAGGCTCCTACGAGCGCGGCGACCGCTCGGTCACGGTGCAGAAACTTGCCGAACTTGCCGAGTTCTACGGAGTTCCCGTCTCGGAGCTGCTGCCCGGCGACGTGCTGCCCGCCCTTCTCGCGCCCTCCCCCAAGCTCGTGATCGATCTTGAGCGGATGAACCAGCTGCCGAAGGACAAGGCAGGCCCCCTTGCCAGGTACGTCGCCACGATCCAGAGCCAGCGCGGGGACTACAACGGCAGGGTGCTGTCTATTCGCCAGGAGGATCTGCGCTCGCTTGCGGTCATCTACGACAAGTCACCGGCAGACCTGACCGAGGAACTGATCAGCTGGGGCATCCTGGACGCTGAGGCCCGGGGAGCCATCGACACCTTCTGAGCTGCCGCAGCGCCCTTGCCGCTCCGGCTGGCCTAGCCAGCCGTCCGGAGCGGCAGCGGCGTCTGGCCGGGAACCCCGAGGGCGCTCTCGGCTAGCGAAAGGAACGTCTCCGCGTCGCGCAGCAGGTCGTCAGCCTCGCGCAGGGAGACGGCGCGCGGCAGCCCCGCCTCCGCCGCGGCGCGCTTGCCTGCGCCGGCCGCGAAGAACGCGGCCCATTCGGACAGCGCGGGCTCCACGCGCGGCAGGAGCTCCCAGACGCTCCGGGGCCTCTTCCGCCGGGCCGACGGGGCCGGCTCGGCCCTCGCGGCAACGACCGCCGCGGCCGCCCGGAGCGCCGCCAGATGCGCGGCAACGTAGCGGCCGCCAGCTGAACGCTCGTCCTCGGCGCCCGCCAGTCCCTGCCTGGCAGCGGCGAGCATCGCCAGCGCCGACGGCGCTACCCTGCATCGTGGCTTGTCAGGGCGCACCTGCGCGACCGAGTTCATGACCGTTCCTCCCATCGCCTTCGAGCCTGGCCGGGCGAGGCGCTTCCCGGCGCTCCGCCCGGCAGGCCTCCCGGCCTGGCCCTCGGAGGGGCAGGGCTGCCGGGCGGCTTCGCTCAGATTTATTCGAACACAAATTCGCGTCTGCGTCCACCTCTTTGTACCTGCGTTCGAAGTTACAAGGCGGGTACGACAAAACGGCTGCCCGCAGCCCGTACCGGGTGGCATACGCTTGCCGCCGTGAGCAACGGAGCCGCGCCGCGGGTGCTGAGCCAGGCCGGGTTCCTGGCCGGGCTCGATGCGCTGATCGCGGTCTACGGCCTCGCGATGCGCCCTCCGCCGCAGCAGCTGCAAGGACGCCGCTCGATCATGGAACGGCATGCGGGCTACTCGGCCTTCCGGGCGGTGACCGTGGCCAGGGGCGATGCCCAGGCCGGCGCCAGAGCCAGCGCAGAGGGCGGAGCCGCTAGCGGAGAGGACAGCGGAGATGGCAGCGGCCCGGATAGCCAGGTCGTTGCGTTCGCCTACGGCTTCCGCGGTGCCGGCGGGCAGTGGTGGCACGACGTGGTCAGGTCGGGCATCACGGCTGCGGCCGGAGACCGCGCCGCGGCCGCCTGGCTGGCCGACGCCTTCGAGATCGCCGAGGTGCACGTGCGCCCGGAATATCAGCACCAGGGCATCGGCCGGGCCATGCTGCTCAGCCTCACCGCGGGATGCCCGTACCGGACGGCCGTGCTCTCCACGCTGGACGCGGCGTCGCCCGCCCGGCAGCTCTACGGCAGCCTGGGATTCACCGACCTGCTGACCGGCTTCAGCTTCCCCGGCAACGGCCCGCCCTACGTGGTCATGGGCGCGCCGCTGCCGCTGCGGGACAGGGCGCCCGGCCCGCCGAGGCCGAGCCGCTGATAGATCTCGCGGGTCGCCCGTGACCCGTTGAGCGTGTAGAAATGCAGCCCGGGCGCGCCCTCGGCGATCAGCCGCTCGGACATGCCGGTCGCATAGTCCACGCCGATCTCCCGCACCGCCGCCTTGTCACCGGCCCTGGAGTGCAGCCGCTCCGCAAGCTCCGGCGGGAACCTGGCACCGGACAGCAGCGCCGCCCGCTCGATCCCCGCCACGCTGATGATCGGCATGATCCCGGCGATGATCGGCACGTCGCAGCCGAGCGCGGCGACCCTGTCGCGCATCCGCAGGTAGTCGTCCGGGTAGAAGAACATCTGGGTGATCGCGAAGTCGGCTCCGGCCCGGCACTTGCGGATGAAGTTGGCGATGTCGGACTCCATGCTCACCCGCCGGGGATGGCCCTCGGGGAATGCCGCCACCCCGACGCAGAAGTCACCGGATGCCTTGATCAGCCGGACCAGTTCCTCGGCGTAGCGCAGCCCGTCCGGATGCGGCACCCACTCCCCGTCCGGCGCCCCGGGCGGGTCACCGCGGAGTGCGAGCACGTTGCGCACGCCCACCGCCGCGTAGGAGCCGATGACGTGCCGCAGCTCGGCGACCGAGTGGTTGACGGCGGTGAAGTGCCCGACCGGGGTGAGCGTCGTTTCCGCCGCGATCCGGCCGGTCACCCGGATCGTCCGGTCCCGGGTCGAGCCGCCGGCCCCGTAGGTGACGGACACGAACGTCGGCTGCAGCGGCTCAAGCTGACGGACCGCGAGCCAGAGCTTCTGCTCCTCCGCGGCCGTCTTCGGCGGCATGAACTCGAACGAGAAGGACCTGTCGCCGGCCGCCAGCAGGTCGCGAATGGCAGGCGCGCGATGCGGCCAGGGCTGCAGCATCGTCCCAGGTTAGTCGCTGGGCGGCGACGCCGAGTAACCGAAGACCGGACGCGCGCGGATACCCTCGCGGGAGTGACGAGCAGCCCAGCGGCCCTAGACCAGGTACGGGAACAGGTCGGACGCGCGCTCGCCGGCTTCCTCGGCCGGCAGCGGGCGGTGCTAGCCGGCATCGACGAGGACCTGGTGCCCGGGCTCGACGCGATCAGCGATCTGCTGGCCGGGGGCAAGCGGCTGCGGCCCGCGTTCTGCTACTGGGGCTGGCGCGCAGCGGGCGGCGCCGGCCCGCCTGACGACGGGCGCATCCTGACCGCCGCGGCCGCGCTCGAGCTGCTGCACGCGAGCGCGCTCGTGCACGACGACCTGATCGACGGCAGCGAGACCCGCCGGGGCCAGCCTGCCGTGCATCGCAGGTTCGCGGCGGATCATGCCGCCGGCGGCTGGCGTGGCTCCGCTGACTCGTTCGGCACCGGCGCGGCCATCCTGCTCGGCGATCTGCTGCTCGGCTGGGCCGGCGAGCTGCTGCGGGCCAGCGGGCTGCCCGCGGCGGCGCTGCGGCGCGGTCAGCCCGTGCTCGACGCGATGCGCACCGAGATGATCGCCGGGCAGTACCTGGACCTGCTCGGGCAGGCCGCCGGCCCGGGCTCCGTGGCCAGCGCGCTCAAGGTCATCAGATATAAGTCGGCGAAGTACACCGTCGAGCGGCCGCTGCTGCTGGGCGCGGCGCTGGCCCCGGTACCGGCCGGACCTGCCAGCGGAGCAACGGGCAGCACGGCCAGAACGGGGCATCTGGTGGCTGCCGCCTGCACCGCATACGGGATCCCGCTCGGCGTGGCGTTCCAGCTCCGCGACGACGTGCTCGGCGTGTTCGGCGACCCGGCCGAGACGGGGAAACCGGTCACCGGCGATCTGCGCGAGGGGAAGCGGACCGTCCTGGTGGCCATCGCCAGCGACCGGGCAGATGCCGCGCAGGCCAGCGTCCTGAGCCGCCATCTCGGTGATCCGCGGCTCCACGAGGCGGCCGCCGCCGAGGTCCGCGGCGTTCTCACCGAGACCGGCGCGCTGGCGGAATGCGAGCAGATGATCCGCGACAGCGTCCGCGAGGCGCTCACCGCCCTGGCGGATGCGCCGTTTACCGACGAGGCCAAGACTGCCCTGGCCGAGCTGGCGAGAACTGCCACCGACCGCCCCGACTGACCCACCGCCAGTCCCAACCGCCCCGCCAGCCCCAGCCCTCAGCCCCGCCGCCCCGCCGGCCTCCGGCTGTGCCTCCGGCCCAACGTGGTGAATCCCGGGAGCGATCACCATCACAGGTGGTCAAACACCGGATTCACCACGTTGGCAGCCCGGCCCGCCGCCCCGCCAGCCTCGCGGTTACTGGCTTGCCGCGCGGATCCTGGCGGCGAGCGCGGCGGTCGCCGCCGCGGGATCGGCGGCCTCCGTGATCGCCCGCACCACGACGACGCGGCGTGCTCCCGCGTCAAGCACCTCGCCGATGTTGTCCGCGCTGATCCCGCCGATGGCGAACCAGGGCACCGGCGCGGCGAGCGCGGCCGCGTACCTGACCAGGCCGAGCCCGGGGGCCGGGCGGCCCGGCTTGGTAGGGGTCGGCCAGACCGGCCCGGTGCAGAAGTAGTCGACGGCCGCCGCGGCGGCCGCGGCTGCCTGATCCTCCGAGTGCGCGGACAGCCCGAGCAGCATCCCCGGCCCGACGATCTGCCGCGCTACCGCGACCGGCAGGTCGTCCTGGCCGACATGCAGCACGTCGGCACCGACCGCGCGGGCGATGTCCGCCCGGTCGTTCACGGCGAGCAGCGCGCCATGCCGGTCGCAGGCCCGGCGGAACGCCGCAAGGAACGCCATCTCGTGCGCGGCCTCAAGGCCCTTCTGCCGCAGCTGAACGACGTCTACCCCGGCCCCGAGAACGGCGTCGAGGAAGTCTGCCAGGTCTCCCTGCCGCTGCCGCGCGTCGGTGCACAGGTACAACCGGGCGGCGGCCAGCCTGGCCCGCGGGTCGCCGGCCATGCCCGCGGCGCTCAGAACGCGAGCGCCTGCGCCCTGCGGTTCACCTCGGTGCGGCGATTCTCGCTGATTGCCTGGATCGGCGTGCCCGGCAGCGACTCGTCGGCCGTGAACAGCCAGAGCAGCGCATCCGCTTCGTCGAACCCGCAGTCGAAGAGCAAGGTAAGCGTGCCGTGCAGGCCCCGGATGACCTGATCGCCATCCAGGAGTGCCGCGGGCACGCAGAGTCTGCCGTCCGGGCGCCGCACCGCGAGCAGCTTGCGGTCGCGGAGCAGTTGCCTGACCCGGCTAACGGACAAGCCGAGCCGGTCAGCAGCTTCGGGAAGGGTGAGCCAATTGCCGATCATGCTGTCGGCTAGGGGGTCTATCTGCGCCACATCTCCAAACTTCCCACACCAGTGCTCAGTCCAAACACGGGCAACGCCGATCAGATCGGATTCAGGCGCACCAGGGCAGCTGCCCGTGCGCCGGCACCGGGATCGGGCGCCCCGACGGCCCTGGATCAGGCGGCCCGGTCAGCGGAGCACGGCATCCCGCACCGGCACGGCCGGATCGGCGATCCCGGCAGCGTCGACCGGCTGCCCGGAGGCGATCAGGCGGCGGCCCTGCTGGAGGTCCCTGGGCAGCGCGACCGTCAGCAGGGCCACTAGCTTGCCTGCGGCCAGCCAGCATGCGGCGAACCGCTCCCCGCCGGTGTCACCCCGCCAGATCAGCTGGTCCGCCCCGCCGTGGTACCCGGCGTACTGCACCATCCGGCCGAATTGCTCCGACCAGAAATACGGCACCGGATCGTAGTTCTCGCTGCCGCCCAGCAGGTTGGCCGCCAGCACCTCGGGGGCGCGCAGCGCGACGTCCCAGTGCTCGAAACGCAGCAGCCGCCGGTACCGCAGCGACCAGAACGCGGCGCAGTCGCCGGCGGCGAAGACGCCCGGCACCGAGGCGCGCAGCTGTTCATCAGTTCTTACGCCGTTGTCCAGCGCTACGTCCGAGCCGGCCAGCCAGCTCACCTGCGGCCTGACCCCGATCGCCGTCACAATCTCGTCGGCGGCCAGCCATTCGCCGCCGGCCAGGGCCAGCCCGCCGGGCTGCACTGAGGCCACGTGCACCCCGGTCCGCAGGTCCACCCCTGCCGCCGCATACCAGCGTGACGTCTTCGCGCCGGCCTCGGCGCCGATCGCCGCTGCCAGCGGCGCCGGCCCGGCCTCCACCACGGTGACCAGGCAGCCCCTCGCCGCTGCCGCGGTGGCGAGCTCGGCGCCGATCCAGCCCGCCCCTACGATGGCGAGCCGCAGGCCAGGCTTCAGCACTGCGCGCAGGCTCAGGGCGTCATCCAGAGTCCGCAGCATGCGCTGCGGGCCGGGACCGGGCAGCTGCACGGGCGCGGCACCGGTCGCCAGCACCAGGCGGTCGAAGGCGTACTCGCCCCGCCCGGTGCGCAGCACGCCGTCGGCAAGGCCGGTCGCAGCCTCGCCAAGCCGCAGGTCAGCGCCGAGCGCCGAGAGGTCGTGCCGCAGCGTCGTGTCATCCACCGCCCCGGCAAGCACGCCCTTGGACAGCGGCGGACGATCATACGGCGGCCGGGCCTCGGTGCCGATCAGCGTGACTGCGCCCTGGTAACCCCTGGCCCGCAGTTCCTCCAGCGTGCGCAGGCCCGCCAGCCCGGCTCCGGCTATCACGACTCGCTCAATCCGCACGATCACCTAGGCTAGGACCAGCGCGCGGGAGTCCGGTACTGACCGGACTGAGAGGGCGGCTGGAAGCCGCCGACCGCAGGAACCTGATCCGGGTCATGCCGGCGAAGGGAGCGGAATGAGCACCTCAGCCAGCAACGGCGTGCTGGTCATCGGCGGCGGGGTGATCGGCCTGAGCATTGCCTGGCGCGCCGCCCAGCGGGGGATGCGGGTGACCGTCGCCGATCCGGAGCCCGGCGGCGGCGCGTCCCGCGCCGCGGCCGGGATGATCACGCCCATCTCGGAGGCCGCGTATGCCGAGAAGGCCCTGTTCCGCCTCGGCCGGGAGTCGCAGCGCCGCTATCCGGCGTTCGCTGCCGAGCTCGCAGAACTCACCGGCGAGCCGACCGGATACCGCCAGACCGGCACGCTGCAGGTTGCCTATGACACTGACGACCTGGCAATCCTCGGCGAGTACCAGGCGTTGCAGCAGGCCTTCGGGATGCCAGCGCACCGCCTCACCGCCCGCGAATGCCGCCGCGAGGAGCCCATGCTCGACCCGTCCATCCGCGGCGGGTTGCTGGCCGCGGATGACGCGTCCGTTGATCCAAGGCTGCTGACCAGGGCACTGCTGGCGGCCGCGGCCATGGCAGGGGCAGACATCATCCGGCAGCCTGCCGCGGAGATTCTCAGCGCCGGCGGCCGGGCCGCCGGCGCGCTGCTCGGTGACGGGACCCCGATCCTGGCCCGCTGGGTAGTCCTCGCCGCTGGCTGGAACTCGGCATCGATCGCGGGATTGCCAGCCGGGGCAGTGCCGCCGGTGCGGCCAGTCAAGGGCCAGATCCTGCGGCTCAGGTCGGTTCCGCGCGGACCCGCCCCAGGCAGGCGCGGCGCGGGCGAGACCGCCGCGGGTGAGACCGCTGCGGGCGAGGCCAGTATCGGCGGCCAGGACAGCCCCCCCGGCCTGCTCGCCAGATCAGTGCGCGGAATAGTCCGCGGCTCCTCGGTCTATCTTGTCCCCAGGGACAGCGGCGAGCTTGTCATCGGCGCCACCCAGGAGGAACTGGGCGCAGACACCCGGGTCACCGCCGGCGGCGTCTGGGAGCTGCTCCGGGATGCCCGGACGATCGTGCCAGGGATCACCGAACTCGAGCTCACCGAGGCCGTAGCGGGCCTGCGGCCGGGCACTCCGGACAACGCGCCAGTGCTCGGCCCGTCCGCGCTGCCCGGGCTGGTGCTCGCCACCGGTCACTTCCGCGCCGGAGTGCTGCTGGCCCCGGTGACGGCCGACGTCATCACCGATTACCTGACCACGCAGCGGCTGCCGGGCCTGGCCGCTCCCTTCACCCCGCAGCGCTTCGCCAGGCCAGCCGGACCCAGGCCAGCCGGACCCAGGCCAGCCGGACCATCGCGCAGGCCAGCCGGGCCGGCCGCGGCCGCGCAGCCCGGGGACAGCCAGCCACCACCGGCAGATCAGCTGGATGCGGCGGACGAAGGCGCCCGGCTATGGAAGTGATCATTAACGGCACGGCACGCGAGCTGGCGGCCGCGGCCAGCGTCGGTGATGCTGTCCGGCTGGTAACGGCATCGGCCAGCGGGGTCGCCGCGGCGGTCAACGGCGAGGTGGTCCGCAGGGCCTGCTGGGAGACGACCCCGGTGGAAGCGGGCGACCTCGTCGAAGTGATCACCGCAGTGCAGGGAGGCTGAGCATGGATGACCCGTTCGTGATCGCCGGCGAGGCGATGGGCTCGCGCCTGATCATGGGCACCGGCGGCGCGCCCAGCCTGGACGTGCTCGACCGGGCGCTCGCGGCATCCGGCACGGAGCTGACCACGGTCGCGATGCGCAGGGTCGATCCCGCCGGGACGGGGTCAGTGCTCGATGTCCTGGTGGCACGCGGCATCCGCGTGCTGCCGAACACGGCCGGCTGCTTCACCGCCGCCGAGGCAGTGCGCACCGCGCGGCTGGCCAGGGAGGCACTGGAAACGGACTGGGTGAAGCTCGAGGTGATCGCGGACGAGCGCACGCTGCTGCCCGATCCCGTGGAGCTGCTCGACGCGGCTGACCTGCTCGTCGCGGACGGATTCACGGTGCTGCCGTACACCAGTGACGACCCGGTGCTCGCACGGCGGCTCGAGCAGGCGGGCTGCGCGGCGGTGATGCCGCTCGGCGCGCCGATCGGGTCCGGGCTCGGGATCAGGAACCCGCACAATATCGAGCTGATCGTCGAGGCGGCCGGCGTCCCGGTGATCCTCGACGCCGGCATCGGGACGGCCAGTGACGCGGCGATCGCGATGGAGCTGGGCTGCGCCGGGGTGCTGCTGGCGACGTCGGTGACCAGGGCTCGCGATCCCGAGCTGATGGCCGAGGCGATGCGCGCGGCGGTCACCGCCGGGCGGCTCGCCTTCCTGGCCGGGCGGGTGCCGCGGCGACGGTACGCAACCGCCTCGTCACCGCAGCTCAGCGGATGACCAGGACCGCCGTTAGCTGGGCGGGGACGAGATAGCACCAATACACTCGACACGATGGATACGACCCTGGCGCGCCTGCCGATCGGGCAGTTGCTCGACGGACGCTACCGGGTGGACTCCCGGATCGCGCGCGGCGGGATGGCCACCGTCTACATCGGTACCGACACGCGGCTAGAACGCACGGTGGCGCTCAAGGTCGCGCACCCGGAGCTGGCCAATGACGCTGACTTCGTTCGGCGGTTCATCGATGAGGCCAGGTCAGTGGCCAGGCTGTCCAGCCCGAACGTGGTCGCCGTCTACGACCAGGGCGCCGACGGCGAGATCCTCTTCCTCGCGATGGAGTACGTGGCAGGCCGGACGCTGCGCGAGCTGCTGACCGACCGCGGCAGGCTCAGCCCGCGCGAGTCGCTGGACATCATCGAGGGCGTCCTTACCGGGCTGTCAGCCGCTCACCAGGCGGGCATCGTGCACCGCGATGTCAAGCCGGAGAACGTGCTGATTGCGGCCAGTCACGCGGTAAAGGTCGCCGATTTCGGGCTGGCCAGGGCCGCCGCCAGGGCCAGCCGCACCAAGACCGGCATGATCATCGGTACCGCGGCCTACCTGGCGCCCGAGCAGGTATCGCAGAGCGCCTCCGACACGCGGACCGATGTGTACGCGGTTGGCGTGATGCTGTTCGAGCTGCTCACGGGAGTGCAGCCGCACCGGGGCGAGTCGGCCCTCGAGGTCGCCTACAAGCACGTCAACGAAGTAGTCCCGGCGCCGTCGAGCATCACGCCGGGACTGCCCCCGGCCCTCGACGCGCTAGTGGCGCTGGCCACCAGCCGGGACCCCGAGCTGCGCCCCGCTGACGCCGGCCAGTTCCTGCATGCCGTCACCGATGTGCGCCGCGGGCTGCCGATCGCCGCAGTGGACCCCGCGGGCCAGGCCGCCGGCCCGGGCGGCGAGTACGAGCCGCGGTTCGCGGCCGGCCAGCCGGCACCCGGCCAGCCGTTGCCGGGCACGAGCGCAGGCCCCGCTCCCGCGGCCACGGCCGGGGCTCTGGGAGCGGCCGCCCCGGTGGTACCCGGCGCGTCGTCCTGGCCGGACGCATCGTCCCCGCCCGACGCGTCGTCCTGGCCAAGCGGCGCGTCTCTGCCCGGCGCGTCGTCGTGGCCGGACGCATCGTCCCCGCCGGACGCATCGTCCTGGCCGGACACATCGTCCCCGCCCGGCGCATTGTCCTGGCCGAGCGCATCGTCGCTACCGGGCGCGTCGGCGATGCCGGGCGCGTCCTCATCGCAAGGCGGCTCGGCTGGCCGCGGCGAACCGCGGCACGGGAAATCAGGGCGCGGCAGGGCAGTCGAGATCCTGCCCGCGGTGACCGCGGGACAACTGGCCGATCCGTACGACGGCATGAACCACACGCTCATCGTGCCGGGCGCGGGACTGACCAGCGGCCACGGAGACGAGCCGATCAGCGGCCGGGTGCACGGGCCGCCGGGCTACGGCCGCCGGGAGCCGCGCCTGCAACGCTGGCTGTTCAGCCGCCGGCTTGTCTATCTGGCTCTCGCGTTTGCCGTCATCCTGATCATGGGCCTGGTGACCTGGTGGGTTGTCGACGGCCAGTACGTGGCGGTCCCCCAGGTGGGCAGGCTGACGAAGGCTACCGCTAAGACCGAGCTGCGGAATCTCGGCTTCAAGGTGAATACCGGCCATGGCGTGCATGACAACGCCGTCCCCCGCGGGGACGTCATCCGCACTGATCCGGCAATCGGATCGCGCGCCCATCGCGGCAGTGTTATCACGCTCATCCCGTCGCTCGGGCCGACCCTGATCCAGGTCCCGTCGGTGACCGGCCTGAAGCTCGCCGACGCCGAGGCAGCCCTCAGCCGAGCAGGCCTGACTCCCGGCAGGGTGACGAGCGCGGCTTCTACCACGATTCCGCTTGGCGTCGTGATCAGCACCAATCCCATCGCCGGGCTCTCCTGGCCGCAGCCGAGGCCAGTGGCGATCGTGGAGAGCGCGGGCACGCCGCTGCCGAACCTGGTCGGCCAGCAGCAGTCCGCCGCCCAATCGCAGGCGCAGCAGGAGGGGTTCCAGCTGAACCCGGAGCAGGACGCAAAAAGCAATCAGGCCGCCGGGACGATCACCGGCCAGTCGCCGCGACCTGGAACTCCGATCACCCCCGGCGAGGTCGTGACCATCCGGGTCTCTGCCGGGCCGCCGATGGTCAATATTCCGAATGTGGACGGACAGTTTGTGCAGCGTGCCATCGGCATCCTGCAGGCGAGTGGATTCCAGGTGAACGTCAACACCGTGGGTCCCGGCCATCGCGTGTTCAACTACAGCCCGAACGGCCAGGCGCCGAAAGGCAGCACGATCACGATCTTCGTGGGCTTCGGCGGCCTTTAACGGGATGTAGCGCTCCGGCCTCGTGACCGCCGCCATGGCCGCCACCATGGCGGTCGTCGCTTGCCCGCGTACACGGAGGCGCGCACACGGAGGCGCCGACACGAAGATCACGATCTGGGGCTGGGGTATTAGGCTGCTGGACCGTGCCGGACAACTCGCTCCCCATGGTCCGGCGGCCCATTGGCGCGCACGTGCCGTCGACCGGCGGGCTGGCCGCCGGGGGCCTGCGGTACGCGGTCGCGGTCGGGGCCGAGGCAATCCAGGTGTTCGTCTCCAACCCGCGCGGCTGGGCGCTGCCGGCCGGGGACGCCGTGCACGACGCGGGCCTGCGCGAGCAGGCGGATCGGGCCGGGATCCCGGTGTTCGTGCATGCCCCTTACCTGATCAATCTCGGCTCACCGGATCCGCGGATCCGGGATCTGTCGGCCGGCTCACTCCGGCATTCCCTCATCCGGGGCGCGCAGATCGGCGCTCGCGGTGTCGTCGTCCACACGGGGTCCGCGGTCGGCGGTGACCGGGCCGCGGCACTCCGGCAGGTCAGGGAGTGCCTGCTGCCGCTGCTCGACGAGATCCATGACGATGGCCCCGACCTGCTGCTCGAGCCGATGGCCGGGCAGGGACACATGCTGTGCTCCGCTGTGACCGAGCTCGGGCACTACCTTGCCGCGCTGGACCTGCACCCGCGAGCGAACGTCTGCCTGGATACCTGTCACGTCTTCGCGGCCGGCCACGACCTCGGCCCGCCGGACGGAGTGACGAGCATGCTGTCCGAACTGCAGTCAGTGGCCGGCGGCAGGCTCCGGCTCATTCACGCCAACGACTCAAAGGACCGCTGCGGATCACGCAAGGACCGGCACGAGAACATCGGTGCCGGGCAGATCGGCACTGCAGCGTTCGGCTGCCTGCTCAGACACCCGGCGACTGCCGGCGTGCCCTTCATCGTCGAGACTCCCGGCGGTGAGCAGGCGCAGGCGAAAGACATCGCGATCCTCCGCGGGCTACGAGAGGGCGCACGCCTTAAGGAGTCCCGGTGAATCAGGGTATCGGCGTCACTCGCGTGGCTCGCTGCCTGCGCGGACGCGGCACGGGTCCGGCGCTCGGTTGTGTCAGGCCGCGACGGTAACGGCCACCAGCTGCGGTGCCCCGACCTCTTCGGGCACGGGTTCGCCATCGGCCCGCAGGCCGGCAATGTGAACCTCGATGGCCTCCACGGCGCGCTCCCGGCACTCCTCGACGGTGCTTCCGCGAGTGAAGCACCCAGGCAGCGCCGGGACGGCAACGTAGTAGCCGCCGCCATCCTCGGGCTCCACCACGCTCGTGTACGTGCGCATCAGCTTCATCCTGTCACGAGACGGCACGGAATTCCTCAACGGCAACGCCAGCCTGACTCAGGATCGACCGGAGCAGGCCAGCCCCGATCGTCTCACCCGCATGCCCGAAGCCGCCTGCCGCAGCTAAGCGCACCCAGCTTGGCTGCGGCAGGGGATGTTCTAGAGGGACTGCGATCCTTCGTTACCAAGTTAACTTGCTAAAAAGGATCGCGACAAGGTAACTTGCTTGCGTGTGGACCCGGTCATCGCAGGCAGCGCGCGGAAACATGGCGTCCCCGACGAGGACATGCTTCACGCCTGCGCAACCCGCTCCGCGTCACCGAGCTGGACGAGGGCTTCACGATGTTCACGGGGCCGCGCCGGGACGGCAGCTTCGTGGAAGTCGGCGTTGTCGATGGCGAACCTGGCCCCGTCATCATTCATGCCGACAAAGCCCGGGCCAAGTACCTCCCGGGAGGAGGGTGATCGCTGATGCCGCGATCCACTGAGGAGATCCTCGCCCACGCGGACGAGCTAGCACGGCGTTTCGAGGACTTCGAGCCGGCCCCTGGCGACGTGAAGGACGCGTCGGCGCTGCGGGATGTTGCCAGCGCGTTCTCCCGCCTTGCCGGCAGCGAGCGCGAGCTTGCCGCCGCGGTGAAGGCGGCGCGCGCAGACGGCCATACGTGGGCCGCCATAGGAACGATGCTGGGCACCTCCGGGGAGGCCGCCCGCCAGCGATACGGCAATGCGAGCGCCCACAAAAAGGCCCGGGGCGGCTTCCCCCGCTCGCGCGCCAGCGCCTGACTCCGTGACCGGTAGCCCGGACGGCGACCAGATCGAGGCGCAGCGCCGCGACGTGCTGCGCCTCTTGGAGATCATCAGTCCGCACACCGCAGGCGCGGCAGACGACATCACCGCTGTCGTGCCGTTCCTCCCCCCAGTTGCCCGCGAGTAGTTCACGGCCATCCTTGACCGCGTCGGCCCCATCGAACCGTCTAGCAAAGGCCGCCGGGCGGCGCGAGGTCCTCTTTGTTCTCGCCGAGGTAGAGGCCAGCCTGCACCAGGTCCTCGCGGCGGGCCAGCCTCGCTACCGCAACGACAAGGTTCTCCTGGACCTCGCGACGGGAAAGCCGCTCCGCAACCGCAACTTCAGTCGGCCGATCGGGCGCAGAATGGCCACGGTCACGCGATTGCACTCCGTGTCCGATTCCGACGGCTGATCATCGCGTCCAGCAGCATCTATCCGGTACCGGATGACGCCTACGCCGACCGGCCTGAGCGGGCGGCGCGGGCGGCCGCGAGGTCGGCTGTCTGGGCAGATAGCAAGCTGGACGACCCGCAGCTGGTGCGCGCGGCAGCCATCGCCGGAGCCCCGGCCGATGTATGGCGGGCAGACCGGCTGCCGGCATACTTAGACCGGCTGAGCCAGGTGCACTTCGGCGCCGAATGGATGCGGCCACGGCGGGCCGGAATCCTGCCGGACGCGGGCGTGGCGCAAGCGCAGAACGCGCTCACAGAAATTGGCATCCCGACCCTGTTCCTGCACGGCGCGCAAGACATGACGTTTCCCGCATCTCTGGCGGTCACGGCGGCCGACCAGATTGCCGGTGCCCACGCAGTTGTGGGGTCGCTGGTCGTGGCGATCGCCGCTGGCTGGCCGGCAGTCTCGGTGCGGACGACTGCGCAGAGCCTTTCGGCAGCGTTGGGGGGCATGGCGCGGTGAGGTCGCAGACCGGGCCTCGAAGTCGGAGATGAGGTGCCGGGGCTGCTGAGGATGTTGTCCATGCCGTGTAAGGGGGACACGCACGTCTGGGCGTCCTGGGGACCGGCGGTGAGGTCAGCGGCCTGGGATGAGGGCGGTGAGCTGGCTGATGAGCGCGGGTGCGGCGGCGATGGTCGCGGCGGAGTTCAGGTCGTGGGGATGACCGTCGGAGTCGGTGACGGTGGCGCCTGCTTCGCGGGCGAGCAGGACGCCTGCGGCGGTGTCCCAGGGCTTGTTGCCGAGGGTGACGCTGGCGTCCAGGCGCCCGTCGGCGACCCAGGCCAGGTCTATCGCGGCGGTGCCGAGCATGCGGATGCGGTGGACCCGGGGGGTGAGCTGGATGGTCACCGCCAGCCGCTGCTCGTTCTTGCGGTCGGCTTCCTGCCCGGTGGCGTAGTCGCCGATCGCCACCACGGCGTCGCGAAGGCGGGTGGTCGTGCTGGCCGTCAGCGGCCGGGTGCCGGCGTAGGCACCGTGCCCTTCGACGGCGTGATAGCGCTCGCTCAGCAACGGGGCGTCGATGACAGCCAGGACCGGGCGGCCATCGTGCAGCAGCGCGAGTGAGACGGCGCACAGCGGGAGGCCGTGGGCGAAGTTCGATGTGCCGTCGATGGGATCAAGGGTCCATAGCCAGCCACTGGCCGGGTTACCTGACCGGCCTTCTTCCTCGCCGAGGAACCCCGTGTCCGGGGTGGCCTCCGCCAGGTAGGCGCGGACCTTACGCTCGATCGCCAGGTCGACGTCGGACACCAGGTCACGGTCGGATTTCTCGGTCACCGAGGCAGGGCGCCGGGTACGTATCAGCTCACTGGCGATGTCGGCGGCCTGGAAGGCAACTGGCAGGAGTGACCCGGGGCCGACCGTCATATTTGCCTGCTCCGTTCCGCCATCGCGTCATAGACCTGCTCGAAGATCGGGTACAGGCCGCTGCGGGTGCCGTTACGGCGGATCAGCAAGGTCGGGGAATCGATGCCGCGGGCCTTCGGGAGGTAGGGCTGCACGACGCACGCCCGGTCGTCGACCAGGACGATGTTAAACCGGATCGTCTCGTCGTAGACAGCAAGGCGCAGGCGGTCGCGTACATCTTCGGGCAGGCGCTCTCGCAACCGGGACATGACCTGGATGTTAAGACTGGTGAAGCTGGCCAGGTACCCGGGCGGGTGCTCCTCTTCCCGTTCGCGGACCTTGATGGCCTCGCCGCCGGGGTCCAGGAACAGGCAGGTGAGCTGGGCGCCATCACGCAGTAGCCGCCGCAACTGCTGGTCCGGCACCTGCTGGCAGATCAGGTTCAGCGACAGCCCGGCGGCCCGGATGCAGCTGGCGCCATCAAACAGCCCGCCTAGCTCGGCGCTGGCAGCGAACTCTGAGCGGCTGGCGAAGACCGCCGCGACGTCAGCCATGCCTGCGTGCGCCAGAAGGCCACGGGCAACTTGCGGCACCGGGCCGGTGCTCGCCGCGGCTGCCGGAATGCCGTCCGAGCAGGGCCGGAAAAGCTGCGCTGCTGAGTAGCCGGCCAGCAGGTGCTCAAGGACACGGCAGTGTTCGGGGTGCGGCAGGCCGCGTAAGTCCCCGGTCAGCCACCGGTGGAACTGGGCGCGGCTCGGCGCGCTGCCGCCGCGCTCCCGGTCCAGGGACCGAGCAGCTTTCTCGTAGGCCACGCGGAAACTTCCGTACCTCTGCAGGCTCTTGTCCTCCAGCAGCACCGCTAACACCGTTGGCTGCCTGGTCACCGGCCGCTCCCGTTCCGCGCTCGCAAGCGCTTGCCCGGTAAGGCTAGCGGAACGCTAAGACGCCCATGAGACATCAATGAGACAACCACGCCGGAGACGCGACAGTTACGGCGCAACGACGCGACGTGACCGGCGCGATGATCGGCAGCATGAGAGCGGCACCGGATCGCGCCTGACTAGAGGAGATGCATCGTGATGCGCTTGTTCGAGTGGGGCATTGCCACCGAGCGCGGCGGGCAGCGCAGGCTCTCACCCGTCGGCGTGACCGACGAGGAGCCGCGGGCACGAGCCCGGATGCTCGAAGCACTGGACGCGGTTCCCGCTGGCATCCCCGCGCGCGGCTGGGTCACCGTCATGCGCTACGTCCCGGGGCTGAACATCTACGACCGGTACCACACGCCTATTCGCGCCGAGCGTGAACCAGGCGGCGAAGTGCGGTGGATCATCGGCGGCGTGGATGCCTGACCCCTGTGCCTTCGGGTCCGGCGGCGTGATCGCGACCGGGATCGCCTGCGGTCAGGCCCGCCAGGGCTGACAGCTTGCCGGGCGCCTGATGAGCGGACGCGGCGCCACTCGTGCGTGACTCGCGTGCGGTCGTGCCGGCCGGAGGTCAGAGCGGCGGACCCTCGCCGGGCCACTCCTAGTAGGAGTAACGCTGCTCGCGCCACGGGTCGGCCGTGTGTGGTAACCCCGCTCCTCCAGAACCCGCGCATCCGCCAGACCACGAGCTCGTGGTGCGCGTCGGCCAGATCGTCCGCAGGACGAGTAATCCCGCGTGCGCCGGTTGTGCGTTGATGGAGTGTGGACAACCAACGACTGGATTTCGCCGAGTTCTACCGGACGTCCAGGGATGAGTGCCTGCGCACGGTCCTGGTCAGCGTCGGCGACCAGGACACCGCGCAGGAGCTGGTGGCCGAGGCCTTCGCGCGGGCGTGTGCGTCGTGGCGGACCGTCGGCAGGCATCCGGCCCCGGCGGCCTGGGTGGTCCGCACCGCGCTGAACGCGAACATCTCCCGGTGGCGCCGCCGCCGCCGGGAGGTTTCGATGCGCGACCCCGGCGTGGCCGCGGACCTGCCCACGATCAGCGCGGCATCTGCCAGTCCAGTCGATCCGCGGATTATGGCTGCCCTGATGCGGCTGCCTGCCCGGCAGCGGCAGGTCGTCGCCTTGCGGCTGATCCTCGACCTCGACACCAACCGCACCGCGGAGATGCTCGGCATCACGCCCAACACGGTCATGGCGCATATGGGCCGCGCCCTCGCCGCACTGCGCGGCGATCTCATGCCCGAACGACAGAAGGAGAGCCCCTCATGAACGACAACGAGCTGATCACAGCGGTACGGGAGTCCGTCACCGGCGTACACATGACCATCCCGGAAGAGCAGATCGTGCGCCGCAGCCGGACGATACGCGCCCGGCGCCGGATTCCTGCAGCGGCCGGAACGCTGGCCGTGGCTGCCGGTGCGGCCCTGGCCGTGACCGCGCTAGTGCCCTCTGGCCATCAGCCCGGCCATCCCGTCAGCGCCCGGCTAGCGGCCTGGACGGTAGCCAGGCAGGCTAGTGGCGACATCGATATCACCATCAACCAGCTGCAGAATCCGGCCGGGCTGCAGAGCACGCTGCGCGCGGACGGCCTGCCGGTCAACGTCAGCTTCTCCGGCGCTCCGCTGAGCACGTCGTGCCAGCCCTATGACACGAGCCGGGACGTACTGGGCGCTGTCGTCCAGCTCAGTTCGAGCAGTGGGAGCGCTTCCTTCGTCGTCGACCCGTCGGCCCTTCCCAGCGGCACCGGCGTATCCATCTACGACAACCCCGGCGGCGGCGTGCCGCCCTCAAGCCCGTCTGCGCAAGGCACCGGGAGCCCGCCGCCAGCAGGCATCACCGGCCCGGTGAGCTTCGGTCTGGTGTATGCCAGCCAGCAGTGCACCGGGTAGCTGAACTGCCTCCTCGGGGCTAGCCGATTCGCCGCATGAAGGTGGCAATTCCTGCTGCGGCGGGCGCTGTGCTGGCGGCCCTGACTTCCGTGCTGGTGAGCTCGACGGCGAGACTGCCGGCGAGGCGGGTGGTCGTGCTGGCCGTCAGCGGCCGGGTGCCGGCGTAGGCACCGTGCCCTTCGACGGCGTGATAGCGCTCACTCAGGAACGGGGCGTCTCGCTACCGGTTTCCGTGCCCTCCGGCCGGCCAACTCCTCAGCCTGACCCCGCGTCCTGCCCGGCCACCACCCGCAATTGCTCGGCATGGGAGTCGCGCTGCCATTGCGCGGTCATCCGCGGATCTTCAAACGGCTCGCCGGCGGTCAGCAGGTCAAGGTATCTGCTGTCCGCGTCAAGCCGCCGGCGGAACTCCGCCGCGTCGCCGACGTGCCCGTGGCCGGGTACAACCCACTGGACGCCCGGCACGGCCGCGAGGCGCTGCAGGCCAGTCCGGTAGTCCCTGAGAGGCTCGTCTGCAACTGTGTCGAGGAGCGGGATCTCGATGTCAGAGAGCATGTCGCCTGCGACGAGAACGCCTGCGCTTGGCAGGAACACCGCGCCATGACCGGGCGTATGCCCGTCGTGGACGATCACCTCGGCGGACTGACCGGTCCAGGGGATCTGACGGCCGTCGCCGGGCAGCGCAGTCAGTCGGCCGAAAAGCTCCAGATCGTGGCCGGGCTCGCTCTGCTGAAGCATGTCGGTCATCTCCGTGCGCATGGACTCGAACAGGTCCACGGCTCCGGCGGTCGCATACCGCGGCGCATCGCCCAGCCCACGGCTCCACAGCACGTGATCCCAGTGCGGGTGCGTCGCATAGCCCGCCTGCAGCTGAAGCCCGGCATCCCGGATGTCGCAGGCCAGCGCGGCTAGATCAGCCACGGTAACCGCCGGGTCGATGATGAGGCAGGCACCGTCGTCGGCAATGACCAGCGTGCTGGTGCTGGTCAGCCGGTATGCAGTGGCGACCATAACGCCAGGCGCGATCTGAAGGAAGCGCTGCACGAGAGCCTTCCTATCCCGTTCCGGACGGGCTGGCAATTTGCCTGCTCGTGCCGGTCGCAATGATCGCAGCCATCCCGCCGTGCGCTGGCCTGCCGGACGTCAGAGCGGCGGACCCTCGCCGGGCCGCTCCTGGTAGGAGTAACGCTGCTCGCGCCAGGGGTCGGCCGTGTTGTGATAGCCCCGCTCTTCCCAGAACCCGCGCCTGTCCGCCATCAGGTACTCCACGGCCCTGACCCACTTGACGCTCTTCCATGCGTACAGGCCGGGTACGACCAGCCGGACCGGGTAGCCGTGCTCGGGAGTGAGTTCCGTTCCGTTGCGATGGGTGGCGAACAGGGTGTCATCCGCCGCGAAATCCGCGATTCGCACGTTGGCGCTGTAGCCGAAATCAGCCCAGACCATGACATGAGTTACCTCTGCTGCAGGTGGCACTGCCCGCAGCAACGCCGCCGCGGGCACTCCCTCCCAGGCGATCCCCGGGATGCTGAACTTGGTCACGCAGTGGAAGTCGGCGATCACCCGGCAGCTGGGCAGCGACCTGAACTCGTCCCATCCCCAGCGGTGATCACGGCCGTTCTCCGTCGCGCCGAACACCTGCATGCCCCAGCTCTCCGGATGAAAGACCGGAACACGCCCGTAGTGCAGGACCGGCCAGCTGGCGGGGATGTACTGGCCGGGCGGCAGCCCGCTCTCCGGCGACGCGCCCGGATCGGTCCTGCCGGTCGCAGGATGACCCGCGCCGACTGCCCGTTTGCTGGTCTCGGGCTGCCTCATCCGGCTGATCTGTCCCTTCGCGCCCTCGCGCCGCGCCGGGCGCGACACTCCGGCGACCATCGGCTCCTGCGGGCGGAGCCATCTTGCCATCTCGCCATCCGGGCCGATCCTGGTGCCCGCCGCGCTGTGGTGTTCCGGATGTGCGCTAGGCTTGCGCCCGTGCGTAACCAGTACTGGTTCTTTTATTGCTACCGGCCCGGACTCCGGACGGTCGCCCGCCAGATGCTGCACTGACGCGAGCGACGTAAGGAAAGCCCCGGGCCGGAACGGCCCGGGGCTTTCGTCATTTGTGGAGACAGGGAGGTAGTGACATGGTCGTCGTGATGGCCCCAGAGGCCACCCAGACAGACGTTGACACGATCGTGGATCTGGTGCGCACGGCGGGCGGGGAAGCCTTCGTGAGCCGCGGGGTCGCCAGGACGATTATCGGCCTGGTCGGCGACATCGAGCAGTTCGGCACGCTGAATCTGCGCAGCAGAACCGGCGTCGGCGACGTCGTGCGGATATCCGTTCCGTACAAGCTGGTCAGCAGGGAGAATCATCCGAGCCGGTCGGTGATCAAGGTAGGCGGCGTCCCGATCGGGCCAGGCACCGTCACGGTCATCGCCGGGCCGTGCACGGTCGAGACACCGGAGCAGACCGTCGCCGCGGCCAGGATGGCCAAGGCGGCCGGGGCGTCACTGCTGCGCGGCGGCGCGTTCAAGCCGCGTACCTCGCCGTACGCATTCCAGGGCCTCGGCGAGGCCGGGCTGAAGATCCTGGCCGAGGTCCGTGCCGAGACCGGGCTCCCGGTAGTGACCGAGGTCATCGACCCGGCCAGCGTCGATCTCGTCTGCTCCTACGCCGACATGCTCCAGGTCGGCACCCGCAGCATGCAGAATTTCACCCTGCTGCAGGCGGTCGGCTCCGCCGGAAAGCCGGTACTGCTCAAGCGCGGGATGAACGCCACTATCGAGGAATGGCTGATGGCCGCCGAGTACATCGCCCAGCGCGGAAACCTCGACATCGTGCTCTGCGAGCGCGGCATCCGGACCTTCGAGACGGCTACCCGCAACACCCTCGACATCAGCGCCGTCCCGGTCGCGCAGCGGCTTTCGCACCTGCCGGTGATCGTGGATCCGTCGCACTCGGGCGGCCGTCGCGACCTTGTGCTGCCGCTGAGCAGGGCGGCAATCGCGGTCGGGGCAGACGGGATCATCGTGGACGTGCACCCGGAGCCTGCCGCTGCATTGTGCGACGGTGACCAGGCGCTCGTGGACAGCGACATCCGCGAGCTGGCCGCGGTGATGTCGACGATGCCGCAGCTGATGGGCCGCACGCTGAGCCAGGCCCCGCAGCCGGTGACCGTCGGATGATGCCGGTGGTGCCGGGCTTATGGCGGGGCAGGCGGGCGTCCGCGGAAGGCTCAGAGCGCGGCGACTGCCGGGATCACCTCAGCGCCGATGATCTCCAGCGGCGTGACGTCCCAGACGCCTGCCACCGCGCCAATCGCGGCCTGGAATCCCATCTCGGCGAGGCCGCCGAGCTGGTCGACGACCTGCGCGGCCTTCTCCCCCTTCTCGCCGACATCGAAGATGAAGTAGCAGGTCTTCTCGATCTCGTCGTAGTCACGTCCCTCGGCGTCGCAGTGCGCGCGCAGCACGTCGAGCTTGCGGGCGAGGTCCGGGCCGGGGAACAGGTTGCAGGCCTGGGCGTAGCGGGCGACGAACCGCAGCGTCTTCCGCTCGCCGGAGCCGCCGATCAGGATTGGCGGATGCGGTGCCGACAGCGCCTTCGGGTAGTTCAGCGGCCGCGCCAGCTGATAGTGCCTGCCCTGATAAGGGGACTCGTCGCCGCTCCACATCTGCAGGCAGATCTGGAGCGTTTCCTCCAGCCGCTCGAACCGCTCGGCGACCGGCGGGAACGGGATGCCCAGGCCCCTGGACTCCTCCTCATTCCAGGCCGCGCCGATGCCAAGCCACGCACGGCCGCCGGACAGCACGTCGAGCGTGGTCACGATCTTCGCCAGGATTCCCGGGTGCCGGTAGACGGCGCCGGTCACGAGGGTGACCAGCTTTGCCCGGGACGTGCAGCCGGCCAGGTATCCCAGCGTGGTGTACGCCTCGAGCATGTCGTGCTCCGGCGGGCCCACCATGTTGATCTGGAAGAAGTGATCCATCACGCTGATGAACTCGAACCCGGCATCGTCGGCGGTCCTGGCGACGGTCGCCAGGTCCGCGCCGAGCCGGGCCGCGCCCGGCCCGGTGAAGTCAGGGATCTGCAATCCGATTTTCACGTTTGTTACCTCCGCCGACGAGACTGCCACATCGAGGCTGGTGCCCGGAGAGCGCGGGCGACCCGGCCAGCGTAGGCGACTGGGCGGGACGGCCACGTTAAAAATGAAATCAGGGCCGACCTGGCGTGTGCTCCTGCGCGGCGGCTGCCAGCTCCTCGGCCAGATCGTCGGCATCCAGCCGCGCCTCGATCCGGCGGAGATCCTCAATCCTGGCCCGGGTTTCCACCTGGCGCGGCGTGAGCAGGCTGCAGCAGTCCTGATCGGGCAGCTCGGAGATGCTGAGCGTCCGGATGCGGCGTGCCTCCGCCATGATCTCGGTCTTGTCCAGGCCGATCAGCGGCCGCAGGATCGGCAGCGTCACGGCGTCATCAAGAGCCGTGATATTGGTCAGCGTCTGGCTGCTCACCTGGCCCAGCGAGTCCCCGGTGACGAGCGCCGCCGCCCGCTGCCGCCGGGCCATCACCTCGCCGGTCTTGAGCATCAGCCGGCGCTGGGCCATGATCTGCAGCCTGCCCGCGCCCGAGGAGGCGAGCCGCTGCTGTGCCTTGCCGAACGCGACGACGAACAGCCGCGATCCGCCCTGGAATTTGTCCAGCTCGCGTACCAGGCCGTACGCCTTGTACACCGACTCGGGACCGGTCAGCGGCATGCCGGAGAAGTGCAGGTAACTGCAGCGCAGGCCGCGGCGCATCATCCGGTAGGCGGCGACCGGCGAGTCGATGCCGCCGGACATGAGCACCAGTGCCCGCCCGCTCATGTTGACCGGCAGGCCGCCCTGGCCCGGCATCCCCTCGGTGAAGACGAATACCTCGGACTGGTCGACCTCGACGAAGACCGTCGTATCCGGCCGGCGCAGGTTGACCGGGTAGCCGTACTCCTGCTGGATCCTGGTCCCGATGAGGATGGCCAGCTCGGCGGAGGTGACCGGGAACCGCTTGTCACGGCGCCTCGCCCGCACGGCGAATGACCCCTGCCGTCCCGCGGTCAGCTCTACCGCTGCGGCGATGGCCGCCTCTGGATCCTTGGCGACCCGCACCGCACGGCAGACGCGGACGATACCCATCACGTTGCTCATGCGTTCGGCAAGCAAGTCGACCGCAGCTTCCGCGGCCGCCCCGTCCACGGCTCCGCAGGCCGGCCAAGCTGGCGCCGCGCTGCCCGGCGCTGTGCTGCCCGGCGCCGCGCTGCCCCTGGGCATGCTGCCGCCGGGCGTGCTGCCATCGGCCAGGGTCAGCACGATCACGCCTTCCCGCTGCCGCAGCTGCATCGGGATGCCCAGGTCGCGGACCGCGCGCTTGATGTTGTCCTGCAGGAGCCGCTCGAACTGCTGCCTGTTCTTGCCCTTGAGCACGATCTCGCCGAGCTTGAGCAGCACGCATGGCTCATGCAGGGCCGTCGTCCGCTGCGGTGTGGCGGGATCAGCTAGGGGCAAGGCGGGCATTCCCCTAGTCTGCCAGCTAAGCGGGGTGCCACGGCTCCTTGTGGCAAGCTCAGTCCCTGCGGCCCGGCCGCGGCAGCAGGATGTGAGGGAAGGCAGAGATGACGCAACCTAGTCACCATGGCGGAGGACAGGCTCAGCCAGGAAGCGGGCAGCCCCCGGCCGCGAACGCGCAGCCGCTGACGCCGGGTGCCGAGCCACTGACGCCAGGCGCCCAGCCGTTTGGCGCGAGCGCGCAGCCCTCGGCGGGCGCGCAGTTCCCGGCGCCTGCGGGCGCGCAGTTCCCGGCAGGGGCGCAGGCTCCGGCGACGGCGGGCGCGCGGTCCTCCGCAGCCCACGGTCGTGGCACCGCCCGGCTTCGCCAGTTCGCGTGGGCGTCAGTACCCGTGTGGTCGGTGGGATTCCTTGCCTTTGCGCCGTTCCTGCGGCTTGCGGTGGCCCGGCGCGCCAGGAAGGACTGGGCGATATTCGTCGGCTATCTCCTGGCCGTCGTACTGGAGATTGTGGCGGTATCGGTCGGTGGCCAGAGCGGCGCCGGGTCAACGGCGGCCGGCGGGCTCGTCATCCTGCTGATTGGCGGGGGGGCTGTGCACTCTTTTGTCGCGTTCGGCAGTGACCCGGCTCCTGCTGCCGTCTCCGGCGCTGCCCGGCCCGAGGAGCTCAACCGGGAGGCGCTGGCGACTGCCCGCGGCCGGATGGAGCGCCGCCGCGAGGCGCGCGAGATCGCCAGCAAGAACCCCATACTCTGCCGCGAGCTGCGGATCGGCCGGCCCGACATGGCCCGTGAATACGACGACGGTGGCCTGGTCGACGTCAATCAGGTGCCTGGCGAGATCCTCCAGTCTCAGCTGGGGCTGTCGCCCGATGAGACGGCCGCCGTCCTCGCCGCGCGCGCGAAGCTCGGCAGGTTCAGCAGCGCAGATGAAGTGAGTGCCTATGCGCAGCTGGAACCGGACCGGCTGGACGCCATCCGCGACTGGATGATCTTCAGCTAGCGGCGGCTGGCGGAGGTCAGCCGCCCATGACGGCGCACAGCAGGCGGTTCTCGCCGCGCTGCCAGAGCGTGCCGATCTCCGTGAAGCCCGCCGCCCGCAGCGCGTCAATGTGCGTGGCGAGCCGTCCCGACGGTGAACCGTGATGGTCGCTCTCGATGAATCGGCCCGCCCGCGCCGCGACCTCGTCAGCCAGGGCCGGCTCGGCCGATACCGCCTCCCACCAGCCACTCCATGTTTCCGGATGACCGCCGGGGAACCGCCTGGACTCCTCACGCTCGATCAGGGAGCGGCCGAGCCTGGCCAGGGTCGGCGCGGTCTTGTCATCTTCGGTGAAGTGATCGCCGTTCAGCAGCAGGCCGCCCGGGCGCAGCACGGCGCCAAGCTCGGCGTACATCGCGGCCAGCGCCACGGGGGGCAGCCAGTGCAGTGCCGTGGTGCTCACCGCGGCGTCCGCCTGCCGGTCCAGGCCGAGCACCGCCGACCAGCCGGCCGTGCGGAGATCGGTTTCGGCGAAACGCAGCCCTGCGCGGTCGGGCCAGGCAATACGGCCCAGCGTGAGCAGGAGCGGATCCGCGTCGACGCCGACCACAGTGGCCCCCGGCAGCCGGTCCAGCAGCCGGACTGCCAGCGAGCCGGGGCCGCAGCCCAGGTCAAGTACGAGCGGGTTCGGGACCGCAGTGCCCTCCTCCACCGCGTCAATCAGTGCGGTGAACCGCTCTTCCCGGTCCGGCAGGTAGCCCAGCTGCTGGATGTCCCAGCGGGCAATCCAGTCAGCTGCTGCCCGGCGGTCAAGGACTGGCACGGCCTGCCTCCTTGTCACTGACGACTGTTACTTCGACAGTTACAACATAAAACGCGGGCCGGGCATCCTGGCGGGCCGTCTCGGACGGCGCAACGCGAGAGACGCGCGTCAGCCGAACAGGACCTCTGCTTCGTCGTAGCGGTCGGGCGGCACGACCTTCAGCTCGCGGGTGGCCTCCGCCAGCGGCACGCGCACGATCTCCGTGCGCTGCAGCGCCACCATGACGCCGAACGCGCCATCGTGCACGGCGCCGATCGCCTGCAGGCCGAAACGGGTGGCCAGCACCCGGTCGAAGGCAGTCGGCGTGCCGCCCCGCTGGATGTGCCCGAGTACCGTGCAGCGGGCTTCCTTGCCGGTGCGCTTCTCGATCTCGTCGGCCAGCATCTGCCCGGCCCCGCGCAGCCGCACGTGCCCGAAGGCGTCCAGCTCCTGACTCTCGAATGAGGTGCTTTCGTCAGCGGGAAGCGCGCCCTCGGCCACCACCACGATGGGCGCGTAGCGGGTCTGGAACCGGTGTTCCACGTACGCGCAGACCTTCTCGATGTCGAACCGCTTCTCCGGGATCAGGATGACGTTCGCGCCGCCCGCCATCCCCGCGTGCAGCGCGATCCAGCCCACATGGCGGCCCATCACCTCGACGATCAGCGCCCGGTGATGGCTCTCCGCCGTGGTGTGCAGCCGGTCGATGGCCTCCATCGCGATGTTCACGGCGGTGTCAAACCCGAACGTGTAGTCGGTACCGCCGAGATCGTTGTCGATGGTCTTGGGCACGCCGACCATCTTGACGCCCGCCTCGTGCAGCCTGGTCGCGACCCCGAGGGTGTCCTCGCCGCCGATCGCGATCAGCGCGTCGACGCCCAGGCTGTCCAGGTTGTCCTTGATCCGCGTAATGCCGGGGCGGCCGCCGCTAGCTGCAGCGTCGGCCAGCGGATTTGTCCTGGATGACCCGAGAATCGTCCCGCCGAGTGGCAGGATGCCGCGGACGGCCTGCACGTCCAGCGGGACGGTATCGCCCTCCAGCGGGCCGCGCCAGCCATCGCGGAACCCGATGAACTCATAGCCGAACTCTTTTACTCCTCGGCGGACGATAGCGCGGATAACTGCGTTCAGCCCGGGGCAGTCACCGCCGCCAGTGAGGACTCCGACTCGCATGAGGGCTCCCTTTCGTGTTCTGTCGCCCGCCAGACTAGTGGGCTACTGAGCGGCCTCGCGATCTACTCGGGAACTACGGGCGTCACCGCTGATCGTTGCCGCATCCGTGTCAGACTCGGAAGGCGGCCAGCTGACCGCCGGGCATGTGCAGGCCGTCGAGCAGTTAGCGCCGTTCCTGACCCGGCGGGCATCGGCGACCCCCAGCGGGCCGCGGGAGCCCGCCCACGGACCCGGCACTAGCGACCATGATGATCAGGCGACAAAGGCCAGCGGAAGGAGACCGATGACGACGCCCGGGAGCCGGGGTGAGCCGGCTGGGGCCGACCTCAGGCTCGATCCGGAGCCGTCGGATCCGAGCGCAGAGCCGTCGGATCCGGGTGATGTCAGCCTGGTCCGCTCAAGCGGGATCATGGCCGTCGGAACGCTCGCCTCCCGGATGACCGGCTTCCTTCGCACAGCCATTCTCCTCTACGCCGTCGGCACGCACGATCTCGGCAACGCCTACAACATCGCCAATACGCTCCCCAACGCGGTGTATAACCTCGCCCTTGGCGGCATTCTCACTAGCGTCGTGGTACCGCTTCTCGTCAATGCCGCTAAACGGGATCGTGACCGGGGCGAGGCTTACGACCAGCGGATATTCACGCTAGGCGTGATGATGCTCGGCGGCATCACCGTGCTCGCCACGCTCGCCGCCGCGCCGATCGCGGGGCTGTACGGGCACGGCATCCATGATGCCGCCACGCATCACCTGACGGTGATCTTCGCCTACTTCTTCATCCCGCAGATCTTCTTTTACGGGGTCAGCTCGCTTGCCGGAGCGATCCTGAATGCAAGAGGCCGCTTCGGCGCGCCGATGTGGACGCCCGTGATCAACAACATGGTGGTCATTCTGGTCGGGATTGCGTTCATCGCGACGGCCGGCCTGAACCGTACCCCGTCCGACATCTCGGCAGGCGAGATTCAGCTGCTGGGCGTCGGCACCACCCTGGGCATCATTCTGCAGACCGCCGCGCTGGTCCCATCGCTGCGGGTGGTCGGGTTCCGCTGGCGTCCGCGCTTTGACTTCAGGCGTGCCGAGATCTCCGAGATTGGCCGGATGGGCGGCTGGATGTTCGGATATGTCCTCACCACCCAGGTCGCCTTCCTGGTGACCACGGTGGTAGCCAACGAAGCGGGCGCCAAGGTATCCCAGCAGGCCGTGGGCGCAGGATTCGCTGCCTACAGCAACGCCTGGCAGCTCTTCCAGCTGCCTTACGCGATCGTCGGGATCTCGGTGATCACCGCCATGCTGCCGAGGATGAGCGCGCATGCGGCCGGGCGTAGATACGGGCTCGTCTCGGATGACTTCTCCACCGCTACCCGGCTCGCTTCGGTCATCGTGGTGCCCGCGGCACTGATCCTGGCCGTGCTCGGGGCGCCGCTTGCCGAGGCCGTATTCGGGTACGGCAGCACCTCGGCTGCGAGTGCCCGCTACCTCGGCGAGGTGTTCGCCGTGTTCTCACTCGGGCTGCTCCCTTACATGCTTTTTCAGCTGCTGCTGCGCGTCTTCTACGCGATGCGCGACAGCCGGACCCCCGCTCTCATCGGCGTGGCCACCATGGCGGTCAACATCGCGGCCAACCTTGCCGCGCTTGCGATCCTGCCGCCTCGCCATGTGGTCGCGGGCCTGGGCGCAGGCTTCGGGCTGGCGAACCTGGCCGGGACCATGACAGCGTGGTGGGTGCTCAGCCGACGGATCGGCGGCCTGCACGGCCACGCAATCCGCAGCATCCTCATCCGGCTGCACCTGTCGGCGATCCCCAGCGTGCTCTTCGCTGTTGCCGCGACGCTGATGGTCGCAGTGATTCTGCCGACCGGACGGCTCAACGCGATCGTGACTGTGACGCTGGCGGGCTGCGGAGCGCTGCTGCTTTACGTGCTGTTCGCCAAGGCGCTCGGAATTGCCGAGCTGACCGACCTGACCGCCACTGTCCGGTCGCGGCTGCGCCGCTGATCGCCCGGCGGCCTGCCGCGGGAGGGCAGGACGTCACGGTTTGCTTGGCGCCACGGGTTCCGGCGCGCGGGGACGGCATGCGACGATCGAGTTGATGCAGTAACGCGCGGAGAGGATCTCCTGCCCATGCCAGTGATGCCCGGCGCCGAGCCCTTCAGCCACGACGGCGGAAGCACCGGCGTGCTGCTCTGCCACGGGTTCACCGGCAGCCCTCATTCGCTGCGTGCCTGGGCGGAGTACCTGGCTGATGCGGGCCTCAGCGTCTCGCTGCCCCGGCTGCCGGGACACGGAACGACCTGGCGCGAGATGGGGCGGACCCGCTGGGAAGACTGGTATGCCGAGGTCAGCCGGGCCTTCGAGGAACTGCGCGGGCGGTCGGACCAGATCTTCGTGATGGGCCTGTCGATGGGCGGCTGCCTGGCGTTGCGGCTGGCCGAGGTGCAGGGCTCCGCGGTCAGCGGGCTGGTGCTGGTGAACCCTTCGGTGACGGCTGACACGAGGCTGTTTGCCCTGGCCCCCTTGCTGAAGCTGGTCGTGCCGTCGCTCAAGGGCATCGCCAGCGACATCAAGAAGGAAGGCGTCACCGAACTGGCCTACGACCGGATACCGGTGCGGGCGGCGGCGACGCTGCCCGGGCTGTGGCGGATTACCAGGGAACGGCTCGGGGATATTACGCAGCCTGTTCTCGTCTATCACAGCACCGCGGATCATGTCGTCAGTGCCGCCAGCCTCGACGTCCTGCGGCGGGCGCTGCCGCCGGACCAGCTGACTGTACAAAACTGCGAAAACAGCTTTCACGTCGCAACTCTGGACAACAACGCCCAAGCCATCTTCACTGGCAGTCTGGAGTTCGTTCGGGCACATAGCCGCGCGGGGAAGGAATAGGGGTTGCCGGACAGGGAACGGGCAGAGGACATCAGTGGCGAAGACGCGGCCTGGCGTGATCTTGTCGCCCGGTTCGATCTGCCTGGCGACCCTGACGGTATGCCGCCGCCCTGGCCAGAGCGCGAGGATCTGCGCACTGCCCGGCACCGCCAGCCGCTGATCGACACCGAGGCACGGGAAGGCACCGCGGCTGCCGAGGCGCCGGAATCGGGCAGTGCCGATATGCCAGCCGATATGCCGGCGCCGGGCAGTGCGGATGGCCAGGAACGTGTCGACGATCAAGCCACTGCCGACAGTCCCGGCGTGCCGGAGACCGCGATTGCGGATCGCGCCCGGGTCATCAGGCCCGCCGCGCCGGTCCAGTTGCCGGCCGACGAGGACGATGAGGACGATCACTACATCCCGCCCCCGCCGCCGCCGCTGCCCGCGCTCGACCCGGTCGCCAAGGGCGCATGGACGGCGCTCTTCGGCGGACCCGCCTACCTGCTCGTTGCCACGACGGCCGGCTGGGTGATACCCGGCTGGGCAACATTCGGCGCCGTCGCCGCATTCGTCGGCGGTTTCGCCGTCGTCGTCATCCGGATGGGGGACAAGCCGTCCCGCGGCTCTGGTCCCGACAGCGGCGCGGTGCTGTAGGACTCGCATCCGCTGCGCGGCAGTCCGGAGTCAGCCTCTGCGGGCCAGGTCGGCGGCCCCGACCAGGCCGGCGTCCTCGCCAAGCTCGGCCAGCCTGATTTCCGCGAACGGGCGGTAATACCTGCCGGTCAGGCCGCCCTCGAAAGCCGCCCGCGCCGGGTCGAGTAGCAGCTCGCCGGCCTCAGAGACCCCGCCGCCGATCACGAAGCAGCCAGGGTCAAGGATCGCGGCAAGGTCGGCCAGTCCCTGGCCCAGCCAGCTCCCGACAATCTCGAAGCAGCGAAGCGCTGCCGGATCGCCCTCGCCTGCCGCCTGCGTGATCGCCGGCCCGGTGATGCCGTCGGGAGAGCCACCGCCGAGCTGAAGCAGCCGGACAGCTCCCGCCGGCGAGCGCCTGGCGAACTCGCGTGCCTCCGCGACCAGGGCGTTGCCGCTCGCGTACTGTTCCCAGCAGCCGCGGTTGCCGCAGCCGCACAGGCGTCCCCCCGGCACGACCCGGTAGTGCCCGGGCTCCCCCGCTACTCCCCACCTTCCGCGGTAGAGCCGACCGTTGATCACGATGGCCCCGCCGATGCCGGTACCGACCGTGATGAGCACGACGTCCTCGTAGCCCTGGGCAGCGCCGAAGACGGTTTCCGCCCAGGCGCTGGCGTTAGCGTCGTTCTCCACGACCACCGGAAAGCCAATCCGGTCCTGCACTTTCTTCTTAACTGGCTCGTCACGCCAGGCAAGGTTCGGCGCGAACAGCACGGTGGTCCGCGCCGTGTCGACGAAGCCAGCCGCACCGAGGCCGACGGCGACGACCTGATGCCGGCCCAGCAATTCGATCACCGTGTCGCTGATCACGTGCGCCGTCTGCTCGGGACTCGCTGCCGGGGTGGAGCGCTTTAGCTTCTCTACGATCTTGCCCTGCTCATCCACCACCCCGGCGGCCACCTTCGTGCCCCCGACGTCAACTCCTATCGCCAGGTCCACTGGCAGGCCTTTCCGGCGGCTCTGCCGTCGCGGCTTGCTGCCCGGCGCCGGAGTCGGCAGCACCCGGCGGCGAACTGGCAGCCGGATCGCCCGCCGGCGGGCCGGCACCAGCATCAGCCGACTCAGCGCCAGGGTTCGCGGCACCCGCCGGCGAACCGGCACCAGGGCCGGTCGCGATGACCGCCTCGAACGCATCAACGGCCTCCTGTACGACCGTGGCGAAGATGCCCCCAGCGCTGGACAGGTGCGAGCTGAGACCCGGGCCTGAGCCCCTCATCTTGCGGGCGGCCCGGCAGAGGGGGCACCATTCGCACTCGGGCGGATCCCCGCCCTCCGGCTCGTTCGTGGCGCTCTCCCACACGTCATCCCGGCGGGCGTCGCCGTAACCGAACGTCTTGCGCAGATTGCCGCTGACCTCCCGGCCCAGCCCGCGCGCGCCGGACCGCATCAGCCATCGCTGGAAATCGCCGACCGGGTCGCTGCCCTGCTGCCTTGAGTCCTGGGTCACGTCGTGGCGCCCCTCCCATTTTCGGCCCGTTCCTTGAGGCCCTTCAGCGCGGTGTCAATGATGGTCTTCTCCGCCCTCCGCTTGACTATCCCGATCATGGGGATCCGGACGCCGATGGTGAGGTCGTAAGTCACGTCAGTGCCGCTGCCCTGATCGGCGAGCAGGTACCCGCCAGACAGCTCGGAAATCATCGTGCCGGGCTCTGCCGGGTCGAAGTCCCAGCGGACCTGCGCATCGCCCTCCCACTCGTAGCGGAGCACGAACCGGTCCTTGACCGGCCCCGCGTCCAGGGTGAAGCGCACGCGGCTTGGCCGGCCATCGCCGCGCTGCTCGATGATCTCCGCTGTCCGCACTCCGGTCGCCCATTCCGGGTAGGCGGCGAAGTCAGCAATGACCGTCATCACGGATGCCCTTGGCGCCGCGATAGTGATGCTCGAGGTAGTCCTGTCCGCCATGCTCGGAGCGTACCGCCAGAGCGGCGCGATCTAGCCAGTGCTACCAGGCCAGCACGTGCGGCGTGCCGGTGGCACGGAAATGGCCGACATTGATGCACTCGCTGCGGCCAATCCGCAGCCGCCTGGCAAGCGGCTGGTGCACGTGCCCGAACAGGACGTACCGCGGCTGCGTCCGGCGGACCATATCGAGCAACGCCTCACTGCCCCGTTCCATCCGCTGGGCGACTGTGTCGAAGAGCAGCTCGGGTACGGCGGGCGGAATGTGCGCGCAGAGCACGTCGACCTCGCCGACCGCAGCCACCTTGGCCGCGTAGGCGTCGTCGTCGATCTCATACGGCGTCCGGTACGGCGACCGCAGCCCGCCGCCGACAAAACCGAACGACCAGCCGCCAAGCTCCACCCGCTCCCCGTCGAGCACGTGCTGGCCCGGCCGCAGGTGCGCGTCCCACATGCGCGGAATATCGACATTGCCGTAGGTCAGGTATGACGGCGTCGGCAGGGCCGCGAACAGCTCCGCATACTGGCGCGATGCCGCGGCCTCAACGTGCATGGCGGGATCACCGTTCAGGCCGGCCCACAGGCGCGCCGACATCGCCCTGGCCTCATCGAATCGCTGCGCGGTACGCAGCTCGATGTACTGCCGGGCTGCCTCCGGGCCGAAGAGGTCAGGAAAAATGCCATGCCGGTGGTCGGCGTAGTCCACGAACAGCAGCAGATCCCCCAGGCAGATCAGCGCGTCAGCACCGTCGGCGGCGGTGGCCAGCGCATCGACCCTGCCATGTACGTCGCTGACCACGTTAATCCGCATGATCACCACCCTAGGCAGATCGGCTCGCCAGGGAAACGGTCAGCTCACGGCGAGTGCCCGCCGGCCGCGGCCGTCCGGATGGCCGCGCCCGTCCGGCCGGCCGCGCACCTGCGCTGGGCGCAGCGTCATCCGGCGCGGTACGGTCCAGGGAGATCTGGATAACGGCTGGCTGAGGAGAAACCGTGCGCAGGTACAGCGCTCCCGCAGTGGCAGAAGTACCCGACACCGCCAGCCTCGCGGATGTCGTCTTCACCCGCGCGGGCAGGGAGCCGGACGCCGTCATGCTGCGGAGGCTGACCAGCGCCGGCCAGTGGGAGGACGTGACCACTTCCGCGTTCCGCGATCAGGTGACGGCGCTTGCCCGGGGGATTATCGAGGCCGGGATAGAACCGGGTGACCGGATCGCCCTGATGTCGGGGACGCGCTATGAGTGGACGCTGATCGACTACGCGATCTGGACGGCGGGCGCCGTCACGGTGCCGGTCTACGAGACATCGTCGGCCGAGCAGGTCGAGTGGATGCTCGGCGACTCGGGTGCCCGCGCCGTGTTCGCCGAGACGAGCTCGCACGCACAGATCATCGACACCGCCCGCACCCGGCTTGAGGCCCTTGACCTGGGCATCTGGAAGATAGCTGAGCTGGACGCGCTGGTAGCAGCCGGCGCATCGGTCAGCGATGACCTGCTCGGGCAGCGCCGGGCCCAGCGCGGCGCTGCCGACCTGGCAACGATCATCTATACCTCCGGCACGACCGGGCGCCCGAAAGGATGCGAGCTCACGCACGGCAACCTGCTTGCCGACGTGCGCAACGTGGTCGCGGGCCCGCTCTCGGACATCTTCGATGTCGCGGGCGGCTCAACCATGCTCTTCCTGCCACTCGCGCACTCCTTTGCCCGCATCATCGAGGTCGGCTGCCTGGAATCCGGTGCGATCCTCGGGCACTGGCCGGATACCAAGACGCTGGTGCAGGGGCTGTCAGGGTTCCAGCCCACCTTCCTGCTCGCCGTGCCGCGGGTATTCGAGAAGGTCTATAACAGCGCGCAGCAGCAGGCAGGCGCTAGCAAGGCCAGGAGCAGGATCTTCAGCGCCGCCGTGNNCCGGCGGGGGCGCATCCGGCGGGGGCGCCGACAACGGCGCATCCGGTCACGGCGCGACGGGGCCTGGTGCGGTGCTGCGGCTGCGGCACGCGCTGTTCGACCGGCTCGTCTACGCCAGGCTGCGGGCCGCGGTTGGCGGCAAGGTGCAGTACGCGGTCTCCGGCGGCGCGCCGCTTGGCGACCGGCTTGGTCATTTCTTCCGCGGCGCCGGGCTGCCCGTCCTCGAGGGCTACGGGCTCACCGAGACCTCGGCGGCCGCGACCGTGAACAGGCCGCACCGCAACAAGATAGGGACGGTCGGCATGCCGCTGCCCGGGGTCAGCGTGCAGATCGCCGACGACGGCGAGATCCTCATCAGCGGGCCGAACGTCTTCTCCGGCTACCGGCACAACCCCGACGCGACCGCCGAGGTGCTCGATGCCGGCGGCTGGCTGCACACCGGGGACATCGGCGCGCTGGACGACGAGGGCTTCCTGCGGGTCACCGGCCGCAAGAAGGAGCTGATCGTCACCGCGGGCGGTAAGAACGTCGCGCCCGCCGTGCTCGAGGACAGGATCCGGGCGCACCCGCTGGTCAGCCAGGCCATGGTGGTGGGCGACGGCCGCCCCTACATTGCCTGCCTGGTCACCCTCGACGCCGACGCGCTGGGCCACTGGAAAGAGCAGCACGGCCGCCCGGCGTCGGCCGGCCCCGCGGACCTGGCCGGCGACCCGGAGCTGATCGCCGACATCCAGGAGGCCGTGGATGACGCCAACAAGGCGGTCTCCAGGGCCGAGTCGATCAGGCGGTTCGCGATCCTTGGCACGGACTTCACCGAGGAGGCCGGGCAGCTTACCCCGTCGATGAAGGTCCGCAGGAACGTCGTGGCCAAGGACTTCGCCGCCGATATCGAGGCGCTGTACAGCTAATCGCCCGCCACCCACAGAAAGGGCTCCCCGTCATGTTCGACAAGCGCATTTCCCGCCTGCTGCTCGCGGCGGCCGCCATGGTCACGGCAGCCACGGTGGTCACGGCCGCCGGCGTCACCGCGTCCGGCGCCACTACCGTCAGCACCCCCAGGCTGCCCCGGCTCGACGCGCCCGGGCTGCACCCGCGGGCGGCTGCCGCGCCTGCGGCGGCCGATGCATGTGACTACCACGCGGCGATTCCCGCCGACCGGTTCAAGGGCATCCCGGTGTTCGACGCGACACAGGCCGCGCAGCCCTACGACGTCAAGTTCTTCACCACGCAGGGCGTCATCACCGTGAAGATGCTGACCGGCGAGGCGCCCTGCACCACGTTCTCGTTCCGGTTCCTCGCCAGCCAGGGTTACTTCAACCTGACCCACTGCCACCGGCTCACCACGCAGGGCATCTACGTGCTGCAGTGCGGCGACCCGACAGGTACCGGCGCGGGCGGCCCAGGATATGAGTTCAACGACGAGAACCTGGCCGGGGCCACCTATCCGGCAGGAACCGTCGCCATGGCCAACGCCGGACCGAACACCAACGGCAGCCAGTTCTTCTTTACCTGGAAGGACACCACTCTTGCGCCCGACTACACGCCGTTCGGCACGGTAATCGGCGGCCTGAACGTACTGCAGAAGATCGCCGCGGCCGGCGATGACAGCCAGAACGGACCGGGCGACGGCTACCCGGACCTTTACACCGCCTTCCTGTACGTGCAGATCATCCCGACGAGCTGAGCTAGCTCAGTGCAGCTGGCTCAGCCGGCCAGGATCCGTTGCAGCCGCCCGGCGACAAGCTCCCAGCGCCACTCCCGCTCCACCCAGGCCATGCCCTTCTCCCCCATCGCCGCCGCGGCGGCCGGGTCGGCGAGCAGCTCGGTGAGCCGGGCGGCGACCGCCGGGACGTCTCCGCCGGGCACGACGTAGCCCGATTCGCCGTGCAGGATGGCGTCCGGCGCGCCGCCCGAGTCGCCGCCGATGACCGGCAGCCCAGCCGCGGATGCCTCCAGGTAGACGATCCCCAGTCCCTCGACATCCAGGCCGTGCCGCCGGGTGCGGCAGGGCATCGCGAATACGTCGCCCGCGTCGTAGTAGCCGGGCAGGTCCTGCCAGGAAACCGGCCCGGTGAACACGACCGAGTCGGCCACGCCCAGCCTGCCGGCCAGCCGCCCGAGTTCGGCCCGGTAGGGTCCATCGCCGACCAGCAGCAGCACCGGGCCGCCGGCCGCGCGCGCGGCAGCGGCGCGGACCTGCGGCCACGCGCGGAGCAGGGTGTCCTGGCCCTTGCGCGGCACCATCCGGGAAACGCAGAGGACGACAGGGCGGCCGGTCAGCCCGAGCCGCTGCCGCATGGCGGCTCCGCCGGCGCCGCGCCGGAACACCGTCGTGTCCACTCCTGGCGCCAGCCGGACCATCCGGCCGGCGGCTTGCGGAGACAGCGCCCTGGCAAGCCGCACCCTGAAGTACTCACCGAGATAGGTGACGACATCGACCTGGTTGCCGATCCGGCGCAGCAGCGACCGGGCGCCTGGCAGGGCAGCCCAGCCTGCCTCGTGGCCGTGCGTCAGCGCGACGATCCGCCGGGCGCCGGCTGCGCGCAGCCCCGGTGCCAGCAGCCCGAGCGGAGCGGCAGCGCCGAACAGCACGGTGTCGCAGCCGTGCGCGGACAGGATGCCCGCCGCGCGGCGGGCCACCGACGGCACCGGCAGCATCAGCGAGCCAGGATGGCGGATCACCGGGAACGGCTGCCGGGCATCGTAGGCGGCGGCACCCTCCCAGGCGGGCGCGTAGACGGCAACCGTCCCTGCGGGCAGCCGGGTAGCGAGCGCATGCACGAACGACTGAATCCCGCCGCGCCGCGGCGGGAAGTCGTTGGTGACGATCAGGACCTTGGGCATCGCGCTCCCGTGCCCGTGATCCTAGTGGCCGGATTTGCCGAGGGTCAGGGCCGGACGGCGCCATCCAGCGTCTGCGCATACCAGCCGCTCAGCGGGATCTTCTCGACGTCGAGTCCGGTGTGCGGCGCGTCGATCAGTTCGCCGTGGCCCACGTAGATCCCGACATGCCCGGCACCGTTGAATACCAGGATGTCACCGGGCTGGATCTGGGACATCGGCACATGCGGCAGCGCGTCCCACTGCTCGTAGCTGGTCCGCGGGATCGATATCCCGGCAAACGCCCACGAGGCCATGGTCAGTCCCGAGCAGTCGTAGGAGTCCGGCCCGGACGCGCCGTAGACGTATGGCTTTCCGAGCTGGGCATAAGCGAACTCGACCGCCTTGTCCGCCTGCGTGCTGGTCGGGCCCTTGTAGGTGGTGGTGCCGCCACCGCCACCGCCACCGCCGCCCGGGCCGACGGTCTGCTGCTGGGCCGGGGTGAGCTGCGCGAGCAGCGCCTTCTGCTGAGCGCTCTGCTTGGTGAGCGATTTGCGCTGGCTCAGCAGATTGTTCCGCAGCGCGACGATGGCTTGCCTGGCCCGTAGTGCCGCCTGCTGAGCCCCGCTGAGCTGGCGGGCGGCCGTGATGAACTCGCTCATCTCGGCGCTGTTGTCAGAGGACAGCTCCAGCAGGATCGATGACTGGTTAAGAACCTGCTGGGCGTCGCCGGAGGTCAGCAGCGCCGCCACCGACGTCATGTTGCCGTTCTCGTAGGCGATCGTGGCGATCCTGGCAATCTGGGTGCGCATCGACTTGAACCGCGCCAGGTACCTGGCTGTCTCGCGATTCACCAGCCGCAGCCGCTGACTGGCCGACGTCAGCTCCTGCTGGACCTGGTCGTAGCGCTGGTCGAGCTTCTCGGCCTGGGTGTTCAGCTGGCTGAGGCGGGCCTGCACCTGACTGAGCGTCGGCGGTGGCGCCGCTATGGCTGGCCCGCCCAGCGAGACGAGCATGCCGACGGCGAGCCCGCCGGCGGCGATGGTCGCAGCACATCGTCTCAGAGTCGTGCTAACGGATGGTCGCGTACCCACGTATGTGACACGCTCCTTCTCCCACGGTCCGCCTACCGGGTGAGCTGACGGGTTCGGGCTGTGGAAGAACGCCCTACGGTCAGGCCCGGACTGGCTCCTGACCGATTCACCCCAGGAGATGCCATGGCTTACGCCCGGCAATCATCCGGTGGTTCCCCGGCTTCCCGTACTGGCTCACGCGCCAGCACGAAAACTCGGCGGTGGCCTATCGCCGTCACCAACCTGGCGACTGCTAAGCGATATGGCTCGGAGCCTGACACTAGTGAAGATCAGTCAACAGATTCAACCGAAACGCGCACTCTCGCCCGTGTTCTTGACCAACGCTAGAGGATTACGAGACCGGATCCGAGGGCCGGCGCGCCTGGGCCGGACTGTCAGTGGCCCGCCTTACCGTGAAACGCGTGACAACTGACGATGTGATGGACGCCGTCTCCGCGGGACTCGCCGGGCTTCCTCAGCCGCTCGCCGAGCTTGATTTCGTCATTGTGGATGTGGAGACCACGGGCTGGCTGCCCGAGGAGGCCAGGATCACCGAGATCGGGGCGGTGCAGGTCAGCGGTGGCAGGGTTCAGGCGCAGTTCTGCACCCTGGTTAACCCGGGCAGCCCGATCCCCGCCGACATCACGGCGCTGACAGGCATCACCGATGCGATGGTCGGCCAGGCGCCGCCGATCAGCGCGGCCATGCCCCGGTTCCTGTCCTTCGCCCGCGGCTGCGTGCTGACCGCGCACAATGCGGCGTTCGACATCGGTTTCCTCAGCGCGGCCTGCGGGGCCTGCGGTGTTCCCTGGCCGGCCTTCCCGGTGCTCGACACGGTGGCGCTCGCCCGGCTGGCCCTGGGCGCCACGGAGGTACCCGACTGCAAACTTCGCACGCTCGCGAACTTCTTCGGGACAACGACGCTGCCCTGCCACCGGGCACTGCCCGACGCCCTGGCCACCGCTGAGGTGCTGCTGGGCCTGCTGCGGAGGCTTGCCGCCGCCGGGGTGCGCACGCTGGCTGAGCTGAGCTCCGGCTGAGCGGTACGCTACGGCCACAGCCGGGGCACAAGCGCCCGGCGGCCGAGGAGGCTCCAGTGGTCACCGCTATCGTTCTGGTGAAGGCCGACGTGGCGCGCATCCCCGAGACGGCCGAAACGATCGCGCAGATACCGCAGGTCAGCGAGGTCTACTCGGTGACCGGCGAGTTCGATCTCGTGGCCATGGTGCGAGTGCGGGCGCATGAGGAACTCGGCGACGTCATCCCCGGCAAGCTGAACAAGGTGCCAGGGGTAACCCACACCGAGACCCATATCGCGTTCCGCGCGTATTCACGTCATGATCTCGAGGCGGCGTTTGCGCTCGGGTACTCCGAGCCCGCCTAGGAGCCTCCTGAAT
>PMSW01000008.1 GCA_003168215.1 Actinomycetota bacterium | reverse complement strand
ACCGCCACAGTTGTACTCCTAGACGCCGAGACCCGCAGTGCCGCGCGCTGTGGACCTTGACGTCCGGGAGTCGAACCCGGCATCTCTCCAGACAAGTCTGGAGCGCGCCCCGTGCGCCCACGCCCAACAAGACCATATCCTTTAGTCGGGGCGTCGGCGACGCTCAAGGTGAGGCCGACGAAACTGACCCGGACCTGCAGCCTGACGCACGGCAGAGCTGCTACCGATGGCTGAGGAAACCACGCCGAGTACCACCCGGCACCACAGCACGAGCGGGCGACCGGCCACGGACTCACTCTCGTAGCCGCGCAGAGACTGGGACTGGCGGCCAGGCCGGGTCTACTTCCTAGCGCTTCTCGAACCCTCGCGGGACGACCGGACTCTGGCCCTTACCGCCAGGTCGGCCAGCCATCTGCCACGGTAGGCGCAGCCGGACTGAAGATCGGCTGGTTTACCGCTCATGCCGCTGAGCCGCGTGGGTGGCAGGTTCCTCGCCCGCGGGGCGGCGGAGATGGCGGCGCTGCGGCCGCCTATTGGCGCGGCCGTCCTGGATCAGGCTGACTCCCCGCATCGGCTCAGCCGGGAGGCCTGGGCAGGCATGTTATGACCCGTGGTCTCGTGATCGGCGTTGATGTAGGCGGCAAGCGGAAGGGCTTCGATGCCGCTGTCGTCGATGGCTGCCGGGTACTGGCGCTGCGGAACAGACTATCGTCTTGCTCCGGGCTAGCCAATGCGCCCCTTGGCGCCGCCGATAAGGTCAGGTATTCCGCTATCACCATGGTTAGGCACGAGCAAGCCGATCCGACACAAGCCGGTTGAGGCTCACATGCTGTTCGGCAGCTTCGCGGACAAGACGGCGGTGAACCTCTGCCGGAACACGCACCACGAATCGGCCCGAATAGCTGCGTTCCGACAGCGAGTCTGGAATCGGCTCGCCGGATGCAGCCATGTCGGTGAGCATGTCACGCACGACATCGGCGAGACCTGCGAGTGCTTCCACCGGGGTCGGGGCGAGCCAGGACAGTGACGGGAACTCCGCGACGGTGGCGACATGCTCGCCATCCTCAGCGGACCACGCGACTCGGTAGGTGTAGTGGGTTGCGTCAGGCATCGTCGTCGCCCTCCTCGTTCTTCTCGGCTTCCAGCTTGGCGATTGCGTCGAGCACCTGCCGCACTTGGTATGCCTTGGCATTGCCGTCCTTACCTCGCTGGATGTTCACGCGCGGATCGCCTTGCCATGGCGTCTTGTAGACCTTGTGCGAGGTGCCCTCCTGCCGGGGTTCACCGAAGTGGTCGGCGCAGACCTTGGCCAAGTCATCGAAACGGATGTTCTGCGGTGAGCGCCGCATCTGCTCGATGATCTTCGTCGTCTTGCTCACATCTGGATAGTATCAATAGTGATACTACTCGTCAAAGAGTGCCGACCGCCGCCACGCGCGTCCTGCTGATCAGTCCGCGCCGCGAGTCCCGAGGGCCAGGTGAGTCGCTGGCGATTGCGGACCCGGGGGCCTGGATTTGCTGGCCGCGCTGGAGCACCAGCTGAAGTCGTGATCGTGCAGGCAGCAGAATAATCGCGCCCGAGGAATGAGATATCGCAGAATAGCGGTACATGCTAGCAATTCACGGTGGCGGCTTCCATTCTTTCTTTTCCTCGGGGGGTGGATTTATGGCGACTGTCAGCTGATTATGGGAATGGCAGCTGCTTTTCCTGATGTGATGGGGGTGGCCTGGGGTGTGCGCGGCGCCGATGGGGGTCCTTCTGGCAGGCGGGATGCGTCCGGGCGGGGACATGCTGGCGTCCTGGGCGGAGGGCCTGGGCCATGACCGGGCGGGGGTGCGCGGCCGGGGTTGCCTGCGGTTCGCGTTTTACGGGCGGGTCTCGACTGAGGACTGGCAGGATCCGGTGACGTCGCGGGCCCGGCAGCTGGCTCAGGCCCTCATGCTGACCGCGGGGCAGGGGGTGATCGTGGCGGAGTTCTTCGATGCGGGAGAGAGCCGGACCCTGGCGTGGACGCGCCGTCCGCAAGCCGCGGCGCTGGTGGCGGCGCTGGCGGATCCGGACCGGGGGTGGGACGCGATCGTGATCGGGGAGTATGAGCGGGCGTTCTACGGCAGCCAGTACGCGTCGATGGCGCCGCTGTTCGAGCACTACGGTGTCCAGCTGTGGATGCCGGAGGTAGGCGGCCGGGTCGACTGGCACGCGGAGGATCACGAGGAGACGATGCTGGCGCTGGGGCTGTCGTCCAAGCGGGAGATCATCCGGACCCGGATCCGGGTCCGGACCGCGATGGCCGCCCAGACCCTGGAGCAGGGCCGTTACCTGGGTGGCCGGCCGCCGTACGGATACCGGCTCGCCGACGCCGGGCCGCACCCGAACAAGGCGCACGCGGCCTGGGGCAGGCGGGCGCATCGCCTTGAGCCTGACCCGGTCACAGCGCCGGTGGTGTCGTGGATGTTCGCGCAGCGGCTGGCCGGGCGCAGCGCTGCCCGGATCACCCGGGCGCTGAATGATGCCGAGGTGCCGTGCCCGTCCGCGGCGGACCCGGGACGCAACCCGCACCGGACCGGGGCGGCGTGGACACTGCGGACAGTCGCGGCGATCCTGGCCAACCCCCGGTACACGGGCCGTCAGGTGTGGAACCGGCAGCGCACCGACTTCGACCTGGTCGACCCAGCCAACACCACGCTCGGGCACCGGCAGGTGCAGCGGTGGAACCTGCCCGATGGCTGGGTCATCTCCCGGCACCCGGCGCATGCGGCGCTGGTCAGCGAGGCCGATTTCATCGCGGCCCAGGACGCGGCCGTGCCGCGTGGTCCGGCCGGCCCGGCTGCGCGCCGGTATCTGCTGGCCGGGCTCATCGCCTGCGGGCGGTGCGGGCGCAGGCTGGAATCAGCCTGGTCCAATGGCAGGCCCGCGTACCGGTGCCGGCACGGCCACACCACCGCCACCGGCCCCGGACGGGTGAGAAACACCTATGTCCGCGAGGACCAGATCCTGCCGCACCTGGCCGCCCTCGCCATCCTCCTGGACACCAGCAATGCGGGCGACGCCAGCGCGGCAAGAATCACCGCCCCCGCCGACGCAGCGAAACTGATCGGCCAGATGCGAGCCTCCGGCGCCATCCTCACCTACGACCCGGACACCTGCACGATCGGCTCTGCCGGCAGCGCCGCCGCCGCGGTCACTACCGGCCGCAGCCACTGAAGGCGCCGGTACAGCCGAGCAAAGGAGGAATCCAGGAACCTGAAAACACCCGTCGCGGCAGAGGCTAGGAGCCTCCTGAATAAT
>PMSW01000170.1:3906-4046 GCA_003168215.1 Actinomycetota bacterium | reverse complement strand
GCCGGCAAGGCGGAGGGCCTGATGATGCCCGCGGCGGCCCTGCTGCTCTCCCCGATGACCGACCTCACCGTGACCGGCAGCAGCTACGCCGGCAAAGCGCACGCCGACCCGGCCATCAGCGCCCAGGCCATCCGCACCCG
>PMSW01000170.1:0-3873 GCA_003168215.1 Actinomycetota bacterium | reverse complement strand
TCCAGGCATTCGCCGCCCTCCTCGACGAAGGCGACGCCGCCCTCAACCGGGCCGCCCGATTCGTCAAGGACAACACGACCGCTCAGAAGGCTGCCGCCTGACGAGCGCCATCAGTTCGCAGGGAAACGTCAGAGACAGGGCCACCCGGGATGGGCGGCGTCATCGCCCCATCCGGGTGCCCTGTCCCCGCACCAGGGCAGCTCGCCGGCACCAGCTGATTCTGTTCGTTAGTTCTGACCGCGGTTGTTTGTGAGTTCTGGCCGCACTTGGTGGCTGGGGGCGATGATCAATGTTGGCGAGTTCTGACCGCAGTGCGGGTTACGTGCGTGGTCTGCCCGCTTCTTGATGAAGACTTCACTGGGCGCCTGCTCAGGGGTGGCCGTTCTCGCTGAGTACGGTCCGCAGCGCTTGCCGGAGTCCGGCCGCTCCAGCGTCGCCTAGCGTCGCCGTGAAGTCCCGCTCGGTCTCGGAGTACCGGCTCTCTGCCTGCCGGAATACCTCCCAGCCGTGGCCGGTGAGCGCGATGATGTTGCGTCGCCGGTCTTGTTCTGAAGGCCTGCGCGCGACGATTCCCTGGTGTTCGAGTGCGTCGAGGAGCGCGACCATCGAGGTGCGGTCGACGCCCAGCACGGCCGCGGCTTCCTGCTGTGACTGCGCCTCCCCGCTTGCGATGACCCTGAGCACGCCGAGGTCGCGGACGGTCACCCCCACGTCGGCGAGCGCGGCCTGCGTCCGGTGCTCCAGCGCGAGGTGCGCGTGCTTGAGGAGATAGCCGAGCACGTCGTCACGCGCGCGGACCTGGCCCGCTGCTTCAGAACCCGGCCTCGACATACCCGGATAATACCAGTATGCTGATCGTCAGTTCTACTGATGATTTGTCATACTGACGAAAGGAACGCGATGATTCTCGTCACAGGAGGGTCCGGGTTCATCGGCTCCCACACCGTGCGCGCGCTGCACGGCCTCGGCGAGCCGAGCGTCGTGATGCAGCGCCGCAGCGGCCAGGTCCCCCCGCATCTCGCGGACCTGCCCGTCGTCGCGGAGCAGGCCGACGTCGCCGACCTGGACGCACTGCGGGCGATCGGCGAGCGCCACGAGATCACCGGCATCGTGCACCTCGCGGGCTACCCCGCGCCGCGGGGCACGGCCGGGGGCATCGAGGCCACCCAGGGCCTGCTCGACGGGCTCCTCAACATCGCCCGCGTCGCCGCGGAATGGGGCGTGCGCCGGGTGAGCCTGGCCAGCACGCTCGGGGTCTACGGCGGCATCCAGCACAGCGGCCCGCTGACGGAGGACCTGCCGGTGCTCCTGACCGCCCCGCACCCGATCCCGCGGTCGAAGAAGATCGCCGAGCTGCTCGGGGAGCAGCTCGCGGAGGCGACCGGCACGGAGATCGTCAGCCTCCGGATCTCCGGCACCTGGGGCCCTCTTGGCCACGAGGACCCGTTCTTCGCCGCNNGTCAAGGACACCGGCCGCGCGATAGCGCTGGTCCAGCTCGCCGGGCATCTTCAGCACCGCACCTACAACGTCGCGTCCGGGCGGGTGACCACCAACGCAGAGGTGATCGCGGCGATCCGCGAGGCCGTGCCCGAGGCCGAACTCGGCCTCCCGGCCGGTGCAGACCGGCCAGGTGCCGCTCTTGACATCACCCGGCTCCGCCAGGACACCGGGTTCGAGCCGGAGTACGACACCGTGCGCGCAGCCGCCGGCTACATCGCCTGGCTCAGGGCGGGCAACGAACGCTGACTCGCACCGGCGGCAGTCCCGCCACCACGCCGCCGGCATCAGCCCGGTGCGGTCAGAACTGGCGAACATCGACTTCGCCGGATCGCGGGCGCGGTCGCTCGTCACGAACAAGTGCGGTCGCTACACACGAACAAAGCCAACCAGCCGCGCCTAGCTGCCGCACTGCGGGCGACCAGACCCCTCGGCCTTTCGAACGGAGCAGGTGGCGGGCGATGCCAGCGGGCGGGCTAAGGTCGCCGGCGCGCCAGAGCGGGCCTGCCGCGACGGCCAGCTGCCCGTGAGCGGGCACGGCGCCGCCGTTGGTGGGGAGCTGATGGCGTCGGGCGGACGCTGGATCACATGTCGGTTCGAGGGCCTGCCCGGCGGCCCGGAGGCGGCCGAGGGCGTGGGCGAGCTGGCGGCGCAGCCGGTCGTTGTCCTGGCTCCGCCGTCTCCTCCGCCGCGCCAGGCCTGACGACCGTGTCCGTAAAGGATCCCCGATTGAGGCGCCTCCTCGGCCGCTGAGCCCGTCGAGGCGACGGCACGCCCGGCGAGCGCCGGCTGGACCGGCACATCACGTAACCGCGTCTCCGTCAGCGAGCAGCGCGCATTGCCGCTCGATCTGCGCGGTGAGAGCGAGGCGCAGGCATTCGAGCCCGACCCCGTACGTTCGCGCTCCGCGCGTTGCTGTCTCACCGCGCCGGGACGGCCGGGCGAGCGGGCCGGTTCAGCTGTCGATGTCCTGCCGGTGCAGCTCGGTTTCGAGCAGGTCCATGGCCTTGAGGAAGGCTTCTTGCTCGCCGGGGGTGAGCTTGTCCAGGACGCGGGCCAGCGGTCTGGCGGCGCCATCGAGCCAGTGGCCGATCAGGGTTGCCTGGCCGGGGATGATCCGGACGATCGTGCGCCGCCGGTCGGCCGGGTCAGGGCGCCGCTCGACCAAGCCTGCGCGGTCAAGGTCGGCGAGCACGCCGCTGACCGTGGGGAGGGTCAGGTCCAGCCGGGAGGCCAGTTTTCCGACGGTGAGCGGGCCGCCGCGGATCTGCTCGAGCGCGGCGACGTGCCGCGGGCTCAGCGGAGAGGGCACGGGCGCGGGCGCGGCGCGGTCCTGCCAGCGCCGCATTCCCCTGGTCACGCGGGGAAACAGCTGCATCAGGCGCAGGCACAACGCGGAGTGCTCGGAGCTGCCCGCCTGGTCCGCCATGGCCCTGCTTCCGTGGTGCGCCGTCCCGCCTTGACCGTCTGCATCCCGAGCATATATGCTTTTGTTATCAAAACTATTCTGATTCAGGAAAGAAAATTTGCGGAGGGTGGCATGACACCGCAGGGACAGCCGGCCACCTCGGCGCTGCAGGCGCAGGTCGGGGACGGCACGCTCGCCGGGTCCTGGATCCTGGACCCAGCCAGGTCCGAGGTCCGGCTGGAGAGCAGGCACACCTGGGGGCTCCGCCCGGTCCACGGCGTCTTCCGCCAGGTCACCGGTAACGGCACGGTGACCGCAGCCAGCCAGGTCACCGGCACCCTCACCGTCGCTGCCGGGTCGATCGACACGAAGAACAAGATGCGCGACAAGGACCTGCGGTCGGCCAAGCTCTTCGACATCGCCAACCACCCGGACATCACCTGCACCGTCGATGGCATGCAGCCCGCCAGCGGGGGCGTCCGGGTGACCGGCAGCCTGACCGTCCGCGGCCGCACCCGCCCGCTCTCCTTCGACGCGAAGGTCTCCGCCGCCGCAGGCGAGGTCCGGCTGGACGCCGAGATCCCGGTCAACCGGGCGGACTTCGGCCTGACATACAGCCCGCTGCGCATGGCGTCGCTGAACAACACCATCACTGTCCACGCCGTGTTCACCCGCCAGTAAACCCACGGCGCTGCACGCGATGGCCCCGCGCCGACCGGGGAAACGTAACGTGATCAACGTTGACGCAAGAGCCGTGAAATACCCACCGATCTGGTCGCCGCCACGCCAGCTGGCGGGCCGCTATCGTGAGGTACAGAACTGATAGTTCTGGACGGACACGGGGTTAGCCCGAGTTGGGCCCGGCTGCGCCGTCATGGCTGGTTGCGACTGTGCAACCCGCATTGTCAGGGGTCCTAGAAGCGGGCAAGGGCCTCGCGCAGCGGGTCCAGGCCCATGACGCCCAGGC
>PMSW01000094.1 GCA_003168215.1 Actinomycetota bacterium | reverse complement strand
GACTGCCTCAGGGCGAGGGGAGTGCAAGTGCGCGACATGACGCGACGCTTGCTACCCGTGCTGGCAGCAGGGCTGGCGCTGACGGCAACAACAGCGGCAGGCTGGCCAGCGGCTTCGGCCAGGCCGGTGCATGCGGTGCTCACCTCTAGCTACGTTCGCGCCGAACTGGGCGCCAGCGATGCGGTATTGCAGTTGCCCGGTTATCCCCGTTCCTCTTCTGTGGCAGTTTCCGTCGCCCAGCTGTCGCCCGGGTCCCGGGCGACAGCTGTCGCGCCGCTCCGCCGGCTGCTGCAGGCTGACGTGCTGGTCGTCGCGCCTACCTCGCTGCCGGCGGGGGCGGCCGCGCTGGTGCGGAAGCTGCCGGGCGTAGTCGCCGCCCAGTCTGTCGACGCGGCGAGGATCCAGGTCAACGGCAAATTCGTGGCGATGCTCGGCGTCGACCCGTCAGCGTTCCGCGGTTTTGCCGCGCGGCCGACCGCGGCAGCCAGCCGGCTGTGGCAGAGCGTGGCCGGCGGCGGCGTGGCAGTGTCGTACACGATGGGCCGCCTGGACAAGCTGCCGCTCGGCGGTTCTGTGAAGGTCGCCGGCCGGCGTTCCGAGAGCCTGCGGGTGGGCGGGTTCGGCACGGTGGGGATTCCCGGCGTGGACGCGGTCGTCTCCGAGGCCGTGGCGCATTCGCTTGGCCTGCCGGCCGGCAACGCGATGGTGGTGAGCGCGCCGCACGCGCGGCTGGACACGCTGGTCTCCGAGATCAAGAAGCTGATTCCGCGGCCGCGGCATGTCGCAATAGAGCCGCTGTTGACGCAGGCGACGGGATCCGGCGTTGCCGTCAGCACCGGAGCGGCCGGGGCACCCGGAACTGCAGCGTCTGACGGGCCGGGGCTTACCAGGGCTGAGACTGTCGAGTTCCTGAAGGCCGCAGAGAGCAGGATCGGCCTGCCCTACGTCTGGGGCGCGGCCGGCCCACGCGCGTTCGACTGCTCCGGGCTGGTGCAATGGTCCTTTGCGCAGGCCGGCGTCGTGATGCCGCGGGTGGCCGTGGACCAGGCGCGAACCGGGCCGATGGTGCCGGTGGCTCAGCTGCAGCCAGGTGACCTGCTCTTTTACCACACCGATCCCACGGCGCCGACGTATATCTCGCACGTCGCTATCTACCTGGGCAACGACCTGATGCTGCAGGCTCCGCGCCCCGGCCTCGATGTTCAGGTCGTGCCGCTGGATGTCGGCGCCGGTTTCGCCGGCGCGGTGCGTGTCTATCCGGGCGTGGCCGCCGCGGTGGCGGCCGCGCCGGCCGGCTGAGCCGCCGGCCGGCTGAGCCGCCGGGCTGATTGAGCCGCCGTCTGGACTGAGCCGGGTACGCCGCTGCGCGGTGAGTCCGCTGCGCGGGCCGCTGTGTGCCATCGCACTCACTCCGCACTCACTCCGCGCTGGCCGTGGTGCAGGCAGCGCTTGCGCTATGCCGAATAAGATGTAATCTTAATTACATGAGTACAGAAAAGGAAGGCGCGGGCGCTTCGCCCGCGGACAAGCTTCGCGGGTGGTTTGCGGGCCGCCTCCCCAGCGACTGGTTTATCAGCGCGCCAGAGATCAGGATCGATCGTGAAGAGATCACGGTGACCGGGATCCTGGCCGATCCAGAGACTTCGCCGGACTCGCCGGACGCCGAGCGCGCGGCCGCCGCGGATGGCCGCACTCGCAGATTCCGCGAGGAGACCCGGCAGCAGCGTATGGAGGTTGCCCGCGAGGCGGAGCACAGCTTCGGCCGGAAGGTTTCGTGGGGCGCGACTTGTGGTGGCACCACTGTGATGTTCACCACCTTTTCCGTGCCGGTAATGACCCGGCTTCGCCAGCCGGAGCGACTTGTCCTGGACACTCTCGTCGATGCCGGCGTCGCGCGCAGCCGCAGTGATGCGCTGGCGTGGTGCGTCCGCCTAGTGGGGGAGCACGAGGGCGCCTGGCTGACGGACCTCAGGGAAGCGCTGCGCACGGTCGAGCAGGCGCGGACCGGAGGGCCGAGGTCCTGACGGCGGCGTGCAGACGTACGACCGCGTCCTGATCGCGACCGGCAGTCCGTCCGGCTCCGCGCCGTGTGCTGGGTAGATTCCGTCCGGCTCCGCGCCGTGTGCTGGGTAGATTCCATCCCGCTTCGCGCCGTGTGCTGGGTAGATTCTGACCCGCACGAACCTGCGATTTTACCTCGGATTGGCCCGGCCTGATTTAGTGGTTACGACTTGTCCGGCGGAAACCGGCTCGATCGTCACCACTAATTCATTTCCGGCCGGATTGGCTCGAATTGGCGTCAGGCAAAGGCACCCGGTGGGTCAGGCGGGATCTAAGTGACGGCCGTAGTCCAGTGGGAGCAGAGCCAGGCGGCGGTCGCTGGACCATCCGGGCGACCGGGCAACTGGATCATCCGTGCGGCCGGGCAACTGGGCCATCCGTGCGGCCGGTATCGGACCGCCGGAGGCCGGGTATCGGACCGCCGGAGACCGGAGCGGTCAGGTATCGGATTACGTTGCTGGCCACCCGCCGGGGCGACCCGCCGCCGGGGCGACCCGCCGCCGCGGGACGCGGCCCGAGGGCCGGCTGAGCACGTAGCGGTCCGCGGGCACGAGCCGGCCGCTCCGCGCGCCGCCAACGCCACCGAGCCCGCTCCACGCGCCGCCAACGCCAACGGGCCGCCAACGCCAACGGGCGGCCAACGTCAACGGGTCGGCACCGCCAACGAGCCAGAAACGCCAACGTGACGGCCGCGCCAACGGGCCGGGCAGCGGCAGCCCGTGGCGGCAGCCCGTGGCGGGCGCTCGCCACGGGCTGGCTGCCCACCAGGGCCCCACCAGGCCGCGTCCCGGGCGCATCCTGGGCCACATGGCGGCCAGCGCAACCGAACCGTGCCAGCCAATCCGCAGGTCCCGCGCACAATTGATCCCTCCTTGTCGGGGTACACTCCCCAAATCCCGCGAGTACAGGGCGCGCATTCGCCCTGCGTCGCGGCGGGTTAGGCCCGGAGCGGAGCGATCGCACAAAGGCGTCCGGAGGAGGAGTCGTGGTGTACGAGGTGAGTGCCGCGTCGGTTGAGTGGAATCCGACGACTGAGCGGATCCGCGTGCTGGCGGAGAAAATGCCGAACAGCCAGGTCACGGAGTTCGGCAACGTAGTGGTCAAGGCGAAGGTGGACTCCCGCAGTACGCGGTCGACATTCGTCGTCGATGATTCCACTAACGCCGCCAAGCAGACCATCACCCGCGAGGAGTACGACCGCATCGCCGCGGAGCAGGACGCCTACATCGCCGGTACCGACGTGGTCGTGGTGGACGGCTACATCGGGTCGAATCCGGAGTTCCGCACCAGGGCACGGCTGATCATGGAGGCGGCGAACGCCAACGTGGCAGGCATGCAGAAGCAGCTTTACTACCCCGTGGGCGATGACTACGACGCGGCCGGCTGGCAGCCCGACACGACCGTCATCTACACGCCGAACCTCCCGGCGCCCGGCTACCCGGACGACAGGGTCATCGCGGTCGACCTCAACGCCAACATCACCCGCGTGCTCAACTCGGACTACTTCGGTGAGTCCAAGAAGGGCGGCCTGCGGATGTGGAACAACATCGTCTACAACCGCGGCGGCCTCTCGCTGCATGCCGGCTGCAAGGTGATCCCGGTGAACGGGAAGCCCACCGCGGTCCTGATCGTCGGCCTCTCCGGCACCGGCAAGACCACCACGACCTTTACCACGCAGCTGGGTAGTAAGCCCGCCCAGGATGACTTCATCGCGCTGATGCCGGGCGGCCAGGTCTACACGACAGAGAACGGCTGCTTCGCGAAGACCTTCGGGCTCGACCCGGACCTCGAGCCGGCGATCTACAACGCCACCACGAAGCCGGATGCCTACCTGGAGAACGTCTCGGTCGATGCCGACGGCAAGGTGGACTTCTTCGATACCTCCTATACCAAGAACGGCCGCACCACATGGCCGTTCTCCTACGTCGACCCATGGCCGGGCAATGAGGTGCCGCCAGCGGAGTTCCTGCTGATCCTGAACAAGAACGAGAACATCGTCCCCGCCGTGGCGAGGCTTGACGGCGCGCAGGCGGCTGCCTACTTCATGCTCGGCGAGACCACCGGCACGTCGGCCGGCGGCAAGGACGAGGAAGGAAAGTTCCTCCGCGTCCCCGGCACCAACCCGTTCTTCCCGCGGGACATGGCCGATATGGGCAACCGGATGCTGGAACTGCTCGAAGGCCACGAGCTAAAGGTCTACGTGCTCAACACCGGCCGGATCGGCGGCACGGACAAGGCGGAGTCGAAGAAGGTGACGATCCCTTACTCCTCCGCGATCGTCCAGGCCATCGTCACCGGCACCATCGACTGGGTCACCGACCCCGACTTCGGCTATGGGGTCGCGTCCTCGCTGCCGGGGGTCGACGACGCCGAGATCCTGCAGCCGCGCAAGCTCTACGAGCGCCAGGGCCGGCTGGCGGAATACGACGGGATGGTCGCGCGGCTGAAGCGGGAGCGCGCAGAGTACCTCGGCTCCTTTGCCGGGCTTGACGACGCAATCACCAAATCGATTAGCTGATCCGCCGGCGTTGCACTGCTGTTGCTGTTCCTCGTCGCGCGCGACTGCTCCTCGTCGCCCGCTCCTGGCGGCCCGCGCCTGATCATGGCGCCCCGGTGTCTCCGCGCCGTGATCGAGGCGCGGCGTAACGGCGGATCGGCGTGCGGTCAGCCCCGACCTCAGCCGAACGGGTGACATTCTTCGATACGGTGCTTAGAGAACCGGGCGGCGTGGCCCTGGCCGGCCAGCCCCGGCTACCGCCGGCACCGCCGGGAAGCAGCCGGGTGCTAGCCGCCGGCCGGCCCGGCGGGCATTCAGCGGGCAGCGAGGGAAGGGTGCCGGATGGGATTGCGTGGTCTCGCCTACCGGCTCTACGAGCGTCGGCTCGAAGCGTCCCTGTCGCCGCAGGCGATCCCCCGGCACGTGGGGGTGATGTGCGACGGTAACCGCCGGTGGGCGAGGTCCGCGGGCCTTGCCGACGTCAACGGGGGGCACCAGAAGGGCGCTGACAAGATCTTCGAGTTGCTGCAGTGGTGCCAGGAAAGCGGCGTCGAGGTCGTCACCCTCTGGCTGCTGTCCACCGACAACCTGGCCCGCCCGGCCACTGAGCTTGATCCGCTGCTGCGGATCATCGAGGACACCGTGCGCGAGCTCGCCACCCAGAACTGGCACCTCAATCCGATGGGCGCGCTCGACCTGCTGCCGGCCGGCACGGCGCGCGCGCTCAAGGACGCCGGCGAGGTGACGGCCAACCGGACCGGGCTGCTTGTCAACGTGGCGGTTGGCTATGGCGGCCGCCGCGAGATCGCGGACGCGGTCAGGTCGATGTTGCAGATGCACGCGACCAAGGGCACCACGATCGAGGAACTGGCCGAGATCCTCGACGTCGAGCACATCGCCGAGCACCTCTACACCGCCGGCCAGCCCGACCCGGATCTTGTGATCAGGACGTCAGGGGAGCAGCGGCTCGGCGGCTTCCTGCTCTGGCAGAGCACGCACTCGGAGTTCTATTTCTGTGACGCGTACTGGCCGGCTTTCCGCCGCGTGGATTTCCTCCGCGCACTGCGCTCGTACGCGGCCAGGCACCGCCGGTTCGGCTCCTGACCAGCCGTCACTCCAGCCGCATCCCCGTCACCACCGGCCGGCGCATCGTCGTCACCACCGCCGCGGCGGGCCGGCTGGCACCCGCCGGCGCCGGCGCGCTCAGCACTAGCCGCGCGCTGGTACTTCCGGGCGGCAACTGATCGAGGGTAACGTCAGAACCGACGGGCGGTGCGTAGCCGCCCGACGGGAAGGCCCTCGAGATCTTCGAGCTTCGCGTCCTGGCACGCAGGCGAGATGAGCGAAGGGCCGGCGCCCGGCCCATCGCTGGCCGGTCCCGGTCCCGCCGACACGCCTGTGTCCGAACGCGGCGCCTGCCATGGCGCCCAGGGGAGAGCGAGTGGCCAGTACTCCAGCGCGCCGCCAGCAGCGGCCGACCACCAACCGTACCGACACCGGCAGCCAGGCCCGCAAGCCAGCGGGCACAGGCACAGGCTCTGGACCAGCGGGCACGTGCCCGGGACCAGCGGCCGGCCGGCGCACGTATGTCCTCGACACCAGCGTCCTGCTGGCCGACCCGGTTGCCATCGCCAGATTCGCCGAGCACCAGGTGGTACTGCCCATCGTCGTCATCACCGAGCTTGAGGCCAAACGCCATCATCCGGAGCTGGGCTACTTCGCCCGGCAGGCACTCGGGTTCCTGGACGACCTGCGGGTGGAGTTCGGCCGGCTGGACGCGGAGCTGCCGATCGGGGACCAGGGCGGTACGGTCCGGGTCGAGCTGAACCACGCCGATCCCGCGGTGCTGCCGCCCGGGTTCCGGCTCGGTGACAACGACACCCGGATCCTGTCGGTGGCGCGCAGCCTGGCCGCGGAGGGCGCGGCGGTCGTGCTGGTCAGCAAGGACGTGCCGCTGCGGGTGAAGGCGGCTGCCATCGGCCTGACGGCTCAGGAGTACCGCGCCGAGCAGCCGGCCGAGTCGGGCTGGACCGGCATGAGCGAGCTGGACGTGACAGCGGCGGAGATCGATGAGCTGTACGAGTCTGGCCGGCTCGACTGCGCGGCAGCGCGCGACCTGCCCTGCCACACCGGGCTGGTGCTGATCTCGGGCGTCTCCGGCGCAGGCAGCGCGCTCGGCCGGGTGCAGCCGGACAAGTCGGTCCGGCTGGTCCGCGGCGACCGTGAGGCGTTCGGCCTGCGCGGCCGGAGTGCCGAGCAGCGAGTCGCCCTTGACCTGCTGCTCGACCCGGAAGTGGGGATCGTGTCGCTGGGCGGCCGGGCGGGCACCGGCAAGTCGGCGCTCGCCCTGTGCGCGGGGCTGGAGGCCGTGATGGAGCGGAAGCAGCACCGCAAGCTAGTGGTGTTCCGCCCCCTGTACGCGGTCGGCGGCCAGGATCTCGGCTACCTGCCCGGCTCGGAGTCGGACAAGATGGGCCCGTGGGCGCAGGCCGTCTACGACACCCTCGGCGCGGTCACCTCGCAGGATGTCATCGAGGGCGTACTGGACCGGGGCATGCTGGAGGTGCTGCCGCTTACCCACATCCGCGGCCGTTCCCTGCACGACTCGTTCGTGATCGTGGATGAGGCGCAGTCACTGGAACGCGGCGTCCTGCTCACTGTCTTGTCCAGGATCGGCTCCGGGTCGCGGGTGATCCTCACCCATGACGTCGCGCAGCGCGACAACCTGCGGGTCGGCAGGCACGATGGCGTGGTCGCGGTGATCGAGAAGCTCAAGGGGCACCCGCTGTTCGCGCATGTCACGCTGACCCGCTCGGAGCGATCCCCGATCGCCGCGCTGGTCACCGAGATGCTGGAGGACATCGCACTCTGAGCCCGGCGTCATGCCCCGCGCGGCGGCCGGCTGCGCGCTGCGGCCGCGGCCCGCGGCCCCTGGTGACGGCATCGCTCCGGGGGCGGTACCGTGACCAGCGTCATGAGTGACTCACCCGCGCCCCCGGGCGCTGCCGCGCGGCGCCCGCTGGTGCCCGGCTCAAGCCCGGGCACGGTTCCCGGGGTGTCCGTGCTGATGCCGGTCAGGAACGAGGAACGGCACCTGGCGGATTCCGTCCGGCAGGTGCTCAGCCAGGACTATCCGGGCGAGATGGAGCTGGTACTGGCCGTGGGTCCCTCCCGCGACCGGACTCAGGAAATTGCCGAACGGATCGCTGCCGCTGACTCCCGGGTGACCGTGGTACCCAACCCCTCGGGGCGGATCCCGAGCGCCATGAACGCGGCGATCAAGGCATCCAGGCACTCGGTGGTGGCGCGGGTGGACGGGCACTGCCTGCTTCCGCCCGGGTACCTGCGGACCGCGGTGCGGGCACTGGAGGAGACCGGAGCCGACAATGTCGGCGGCATTATGGCCGCGGAAGGGGTAACCCCGTTCCAGCAGGCGGTGGCCTGGGCGATGACCTCCCCGGCCGGGGTGGGCGCGTCGCAGTTCCATACCGGCGGCCAGCCGGGCCCCGCGGACACGGTGTACCTGGGGGTGTACCGCCGGGCGGCGATCGAGCGGGTGGGCGGCTATGACGAAGCGTTCCTGGTGGCCGAGGACTGGGAGATGAACCACCGGATCCGGCAGGCGGGCGGGCTGATCTGGTTCCTGCCCGACCTGCGGGTCACCTACCGGCCGCGGGCCAGCACCGGGGCGCTCGCCCGGCAGTACTTCCACTACGGGCGGTGGCGCCGGGTAGTGGCGCGGCAGCATGCTGGGACGATCAACCGGCGCTACCTGGCGCCGCCCGCGGCGGTCCTGGCGATCGCGGCGGGAACCCTCGCGGGCCTCGCGGGCCTGGCTGGCCTGGCCGCTGGCGTGACCGGTAGCTGGCCGGCGGTCGCCACCGCGGGGTTCGCCGTGCCGCTGGTGTACCTGGCCGGGATCCTGGCGGTCACCGGGATGGCGGCACGCGGCCGGCCGGCCCGTGTGACGATCCGGCTCCCGCTGGTTCTGGCGGCCATGCACGTGTGCTGGGGGACCGGCTTCCTGACTAGCCCGGCAAGCCTGCTGACTAGCCCGGCAGGCCCGGGCGACGGCCGCCGCAGCGGCCGGCCAGTCAGGTCCTGAGCAGGATCTCGGCAATATCAAGATCACTCGGGTAGGTGATCTTGATATTGCGCTCGCTGCCTGGCACGGCGCGGACGGGAACCTCCGGCAGGTAGCGGAGTACCACGCCGCAGTCGTCGGTCGAGGCGGACGCGGCGAAATCCGGATCTGCCTGCGCGAGCCGGTGCGCCATGCTGATCACGGACAGCCGGAACCCCTGCGGCGTCTGGCAGCGCAGCAGCAGGTCCCGGCGCGGCATGCCCGTCAGGACGCCGTCACGGGCCTCGACGATCGTGTCGGATGACGGGACGGTGACGCCGATGGCTCGTTCCGTTGCCAGCGCGCGCACGCAGCCGGCGATGGTCTGCTGGTCGATCAGCGGCCGGGCCGCATCGTGGAAAAGCACGTCGCATTCGTCCTCGCCGAGCGCCGCGATCGCGCGCCGGGTCGAGTCCGTGCGGGTTGCACCGCCGTCGATCACGTCCGTCACCTTGCGGTACCGGCCGCCTGCCACCAGCGCGCGTACCTGCCCGGTGAGGCCTGGGTTAGTCACGACGAGGATCGCGTCGATGCCCGGCGCGTTATCGAAGGCCGCGACTGAGTGCTCGATCAGCGTCCGGCCCGCGAGAATGCGCAACTGCTTGGGCAGCTCACCGCCGAATCGCTGGCCGGATCCGGCGGCTAGCACCACCGCGACCGTCCGCATGAGCGGACTGTACCCGCCGGGCCGCCCGGCGGCAGCATGGTCCCGGCGAGTGCAATCGGTCATCGAGCGAACGCCTAGTGTACGAAAGCCGGCCGGCGGCGAGCTCAACCAGGACGCTGGCCGCGGCGGGGAGTGGGCGCCGCCCGGCTGGGTATCGCTCCGGCTGATGGCGCCGGGCCGGGTGTGGCCTGCGTGTCGCCGAGGCTGACAGCGCTGTGCCGGGTATGACATGGGTAACGCCGGGGCCAGACGGCGCCGGGCTGGGCCGTGACACAGGAGATCGACGGGCCGGGCGGCGCAGGCCATGGTGTTGCACGGGTATCGGCGGGTCCGGCTGCGCTGGGCCCGGTATGGCACGGGTATCGGCGGGCCCGGCGGTGCCGGACCTGGCGCGAGCTAGGTGTCAGTGGGCCTGATCGGGGCCTGCCTGGGTGCCGCCTTCGTGCTGGCGCCCGAGGACTGGTCCGAGCTGACGGGAGGCTGGGCATGACGGTGGCGGAGGCCGTCGATGTGCTGCCTCGCCGCATGTCCGCCTGGGCGGCGCGCCTGTCCGTTGCCCCCAACTCGATGACCGGCATCTCGCTTGCGCTGGGCCTGTGCGCTGCTGTGTGGTTCACCGCGGGCACCAGGCCGGGAAGCACGATCGGTGCGCTGGCCCTGGGCGGCAGCTACCTGGCCGGCCGTTCCGCCCGGGGGCTCGGGATCCCGGTGCCTGGCAGGGCCGCAGCCCCGGCGGCAAGCGCGGCCATGGCTCGGGCAGGCGGGGCTGCGGCGGGCGGCTCGCGAGCAGCGGCTGTCAGCGATGGCCGGCTCGCCCGCGCCTGCGCTGTGCTGACCGGGTGCGGGGTCTGCGCCTGCCTCGCGGCGGGTGGCCTCGCGGCGGGGCAGACCGGCATGTGGCAGCTGGCAACCACNNTACGGTGGCCTGGTCCTGCTGATCGCCGTCGCCGTGCCGGTCTGGGGAGCCCGCGCCGCCCTCCTCGGCCTGCTCGGCTGGGCGGTCATCGCCATCGGATACGCGGTCGTTGCAGGCCGGCCGCAGCGGGCCGGTAGCCCGGGCGTCCGGTCAGTCTTGGCCTGCCGCGATGACGGGCTGATCGCGATCGGGCTTGGCCTGCCTATCCGGGGCCAGCTCGTGCCGCTGCCGCCAGCGCTGACCGGCCTGGCTGCCGTGTGCGTGCTCGCCGTTCTCGGACTGCGCGATATACCCGGCTTCCTGCTGCTCGCTCCCGTTGCCGCGATGCTGCTAGCCGCGGTCGGCTCCGGCCACCGGCACGACGGACGGCTGGACTGGATCGTGCCCGTCGTGCTGCAGGCAGGTCAGTACGCCTACATCGCCGCGATCGGCTTCGCCACGGCTGTCCCGGCGCCCGCGATCTTCGCGTTGTGCGCCCTGATCGCCGTGCACTATGCGGACCTCGCCCGTCATGCGCAGCAGTACACGGCGCTGGGCTGGGATGGCCGGCTGATAGCGGCCGGGCTTGGTGCCGCGCTGGGCATAGCGACGCTGGCCTACTTGCTGCTCGCGGCGTATGTTGGTGTGCTCATCTGCCGGGAAGTCAGGACAAGCTGGCTGGCAGCCATGGAGGGAGACCGCCGGTGATCGGCATGGTCCTAGCGGCAGGCGCCTCGCGCCGGCTCCGTCCCGATACCGACGCGCTGCCGAAGGCGCTGCTCCCGGTGGCGGGCGAAACCACGATCCTGGACATCGCGCTGCGCAACCTGTCCGCGGTCGGGCTGCGCGATGTCGTCGTGGTGGTCGGGCATGCGGCCAGCGTGATCGGCGACCGGGCCGGGGACATGCAGCGCAGGCACGGGGTGACACTGCACCTCGTGCACAACGAGCGGGCACTGGACTGGAACAACGCCTACTCGCTCTGGCTCGCCCGCGAGTATTTCGCCCGTGGCGTGCTGCTGGTCAACGGCGACACCGTCCATCCGGTGAGCGTGGAGAAGGCGCTGCTGGCGGCAGCAGGCGCCAGCGGCCAGGCGGGCCCGGGCGTGATCCTCGCGGTCGACGATGTCAAGCAGCTCGCTGACGAGGAGATGAAAGTCGTCCTTGACTCGCGCGGGCTGCTGGCCAGGATTACCAAGCAGATGGATCCCGCGCAGGCCTACGGCGAGTACATCGGCGCAACGCTGATCGGGGCGGCTGCCGCGGTGCCGCTGGCCAGTGCCCTGGAGGCAACCTGGCGGCGGGATCCCGGCCTGTACTACGAGGACGGCTACCAGGAGCTCGCTGACCGCGGCGGCGAGATCGCGGTCGCCCCGATCGGCGCGGTGGAATGGGTCGAGGTCGACAACCACGACGACCTGCGCAGGGCACGGGAGATCGCCGTCCGCTGCTAACCTCGCGGGTGGTCACCTAATCTCGCGAGTTCACCGAACGCAGCGGGCGGCAGGCGCGCAGGCCGCCCCGGTGCGGAAATTCGCGGCGTTCGCCCCGGCACTCTCGCCGTGGCGCCCGCCCGCCGTGGCCCGGCATTCACCCGGAGGAGGCCCATGCCGCTGCTGGCCCGGATGCTGGCCGCTCCGCTGATCATCGATGTCCGGCGCGGGGCGGTGGCCGGCCTTGGCACGCTGCTCGCTGACCGGCGCATTGCGACGGAAGGACGTGTGGCGGTCGCGGTCGGGCGCGGTCAAGGGGACAGCATCGCCGCCGAGATCGATTTCGACGCCGCGGAGGTCTTCCGCATTGGTGATGGCACCCATGCCAGCGCGGTCACGCTCGGCAAGCGGCTCCGGGCGGGATCCTACGAGGCGGTGGCGGGCATCGGCGGCGGCAAGACCATCGACGTCACCAAGTTCGCCGCGAACATGGCCGGGATCCCGATGGTCGCCGTCGCGACCAATCTGGCGCACGACGGCATTGCCTCGCCGGTCAGCTCCCTGGAACACGAGTCGGGCAAGGGGTCCTACGGGGTCGTCATGCCGGTCGCCGTCGTGGTGGACCTGGACCGGGTACGGTGCGCCCCCGAGCCGCTCGCCATCGCCGGGATCGGCGACGTGATCTGCAACCTGTCGGCCGTCGCCGACTGGGAACTCTCCGCCGCCGACACCGGCGAGCTGGTGGACGGGCTGGCGGTCGCGATGTCCCGGTCCGCGGCCCAGGCCGTCCTGCACCAGCCAGGGCCCGCTCGCTCGGATGAGTTCCTCACGGTGCTCGCCGAGGCGCTCATCCTGTCCGGCCTGGCCATGTCGGTGGCCGGGTCCAGCCGCCCGGGCAGCGGCGGCGATCACGAGATCATGCATGCCATCGATCAGCTGTACCCCGGCACCGGCAGCCACGGTGAGCTGGCCGGCGTGGGCGCGGTGTTCTGCGCTTACCTGCGGGACGACCCTGGCCAGGCCGCGATGCTCGCCGCCTGCCTGAGCCGCCACGGCCTGCCGAGTACGCCGGACGGCCTCGGCATGTCGCGGGCCGATTTCGCCAAGGCGGTCGCGCATGCTCCGGCAACCCGCCCGGGCCGCTACACGATCCTGGAGCGCCTCGCCATGTCCGAGGCAGAGATAACCGACCGAGTGGAGGAGTATGCCCGGGCCAACGCTGGCTGAGCTCAGGGCGCAGGGCCAGCCGCAGTCGGTGATCGACCGGCTCAACGACGAGCACTGGGCCGGCCGGATCTACATGCGCAGGTTCTCGCCGCGGGCGACCTGGGTATTCGCCCGGCTCGGCTGGTCGCCGAACGCGGTCACCCTGGCATACATCAGCTGCGGTATCGCCGCCGGGGTCGTGGCGGCGTTCGGCGGCCTGGCCACGGCCGTCGTGGCTGCCGTGCTGATCCAGGGCTACCTGCTGTTCGACTGCTCCGACGGTGAGCTGGCCCGGTGGAGCGGCCGGACCTCGGCGACCGGCGTGTACCTGGACTTGATCGGTCACTACCTGGGCGAGGCGGCGCTGCTCATCAGCCTTGGCCTGCGCGCGCAGGGGCATCTCACGGACTCCGGCCCGTACGTCAGCGCGGGCCTGGCGGCCGCGGTGCTGGCCGTCATCGTCAAGGCCGAGACCGACAACGTGGTCGTCGCGCGGGCCAAGGAAGGGCTGCCCGCCGCGCACGGGGACGAGGCGCTGCAGCCCACGGGCTCGGGACTGGCCCTGGCACGGCGGCTGGCCAGCGTGCTGCGAGTGCACCGGATCACCCACGCGGTGGAGCTATCACTGCTGATCCTGCTCGCGGCGGTTGCCGATGAGATCCGTGGCGGGCTGCTCGCGACCCGGATCCTCACGCTGGCCTGCCTGGCCGTGAGCGCGCTGATGGTCGTCGCGCACCTGGCGGCGATCGTCGGGTCGAGGCGGCTCCGGTGAAAGCCGAGCCGAATCCGGTGATGTCGAGGCGGTCCCGGTGGAAGTCGAGGCGATTCCGGTGAAGCTGTCCTGCGTCATCCTGACGATGGGCAATCGCCCGGCCGAGCTCGACCGGGCGATTGCGAGCACGGCCGGGCTGCGCCGCGCTGGCGGTGACCTTGTCGTGGTCGGCAACGGCGCGGACGTGCCGCCGGTCCCGGACGGCATCACCACCATCCGGCTGCCGGAGAACGTGGGCGTGGCCGCGGGCCGCAACACCGGCGTGGATGCCTGCACCGGCGACGTCGTGCTCTTCCTTGACGACGATGGCTGGTATCCCGATGCGGGCCTGGGGGAGTACATCGCCGGGCGTTTCGCCGCCGATCCGATGCTCGCCGTGGTCTCGTTCCGCGTCGTTGACCCGGCCGGCGGCCCAGGGGCGCGGTGGCACGTGCCGCGGCTACGGGCCGGTGACCCGGAGCGGTCGTCGGCAGTGACGACGTTCGCCGGCGGCGCGTGCGCGATCCGGCGGTCGGCCTACCTGGAAGCAGGCGGGCTGCCCGCGCGGTTCTTCTACGCGCACGAGGAGACTGACCTGGCCTGGCGGCTGATGGACCGTGGCTACCGGCTCGAGTACGACGCCGCGGCCCGGATGTGCCATCACGCGATGCCGAACGCGCGGCATGCGGACTTCCACCGCCTGGACGGGCGGAACCGGGTGCTCCTTGCCCGCAGGAACCTGCCCTGGCCGCTGGCTGGCGCCTACCTGCTGGACTGGTTTGCGATGACCCTCATCCGGGTGAGGTCGGCTAGCGGCGTACGGGCCTGGCTGTCCGGGTTCGCCGCGGGCTGGCGGGATGATCCGGGCCAGCGCCGCCCGATCTCGGTGCGGACGGCGTGGCGGATGACCCGCGCCGGGCGACCGCCGGTGATCTGAGCCCTGCCATGATTTGCGTCTTGGCCGAGCAGAATTGGGCCAAGCCAGGCATGATGTGATAAGCCGGGCGGGCCGGGCAAGCCTGGCCGGGCAGTGCCAGCCAGGCGACACCAGCCGGGCGGGCCGCCCGGCAGGAGCTAGAATCTGTCCGGTGGAGGATCGTCAATGGCCATGCTCTCGCTGAGGGTTGCCCTAGCGGAGCGTAACCTGCCTGGCCGGTGGGCCCGGTGGGTGACTCCTGTGACGGTCCCGCGGCGGTGGTGTGCCGCCGTTTTCGCCGCGTGCGCGATCTTCGCTACCGGAGTCGCCTTGTTCAGCAGCAACGGCCTGCACCGGCGCTGGGGCGTGATCGCTGCCTGCGCCTACCTTGCGGCCGCCGTCGCGGTGCTGGCCTGGCGGTCACATGGCGTCGACCTTGCCCTGCTGCTGAGCGTCGGCGGCGCCCTTGTCGCGCCGCTGTTCTGGAACGCCGCCACGGGCAGGCGCCAGCCCGAGGTGACTGTCATCCAGCGGTCGGCTGGCCAGCTCGTTCACCACCACTCGCCCTATCAGAGCGCTGCGGCGCTCGCCGCGATCCACAACCCGAACGCCTACAACCCCTATTTGCCCGTGATGTCGCTGTTCGGGGTGCCGCGCGCACTGTTCGGCCCCGGGATGGCGACCGACCCCAGGGTCTGGTTCGGCCTGGCGTTCCTGATCTTCTTCGGCCTCGCGCTAGCGGCGGCCGGCGCACGGCATGTCGTGCGCTGGACGTTGTTCGTCGCGGCGTCGCCGGTGATCGCATTCGAGCTCGCCGTCGGCGGCACCGACGTGCCCATCCTGGCCCTCATGTGCCTCGGCCTTGCGCTGTTGTGGCGGCGCCCCCGGTACATCCTCGCCGGGCTCGCCATCGGCGTCGCCGCCGCGGCGAAGGCGACTGCCTGGCCTACGGTGGTAGTCGCTGCCGTGCTGATCGGCGTCCGGGATGGCAGAGGGCCGATGCTGCGTTTCCTGGGCGTCACCATCGCCGCATGCGCGGCGCTCATCGGCCCGGTGGCCATTCTCTGGCCTTCGGCCCTGGTCGCCAACACGATCATGTTCCCGCTTGGCCTGGCCGACATCAAGTCGGCTGCTGCCAGCCCGCTGCCTGGTCATGCGATCGCCCAGACCGGTCATGCCGGCCATGTGATCGCCATTGCGCTGCTCGTGCTTGCCGGAGTGGCCATCGCCGTGTCCATGGTGGTGCGCCCGCCGCGTGATGTCCCGTCCGCAACCTGGCGGCTTGTCATCGGCCTCACGCTGATGTTCCTGCTGGCACCCGCTACCCGGTTCGGCTACTTCATCTATCCGGGTGCGCTGGTTATCTGGCTGGAGGTGTCGCTGCTGGCCGAGCGCCAGTCCGGGGCGGGATCGGCCGAGCCCGAGGGCGCAGAACCGGCAGGGCGCGTGATGGCAGGATCCGGTGCGCGGCCTGGGCCAGGTCCGATGAGCGGCCTGGGCTAGCAGCAGCTGCCGGGCGCCAGGCCTGTGCCGGTCAGGGCACGGTGGGGCTATTCGCCCCGTAGAACGCGCTGGTGTCGCTGTGGCAGCTTGCGGCCCCCGTGATGCCGCCGTTGCTCTTAGTGAGACGGTCAATCCCGGGCTCGTGGTGCTTGGCCGAGGTTGACGGCGATGCGAGCAGGCCCTGGTAGCTGGAGCCGATGACCAGCTCGATCGTGCCCGGGGTCAGGCTGGAGTCCAGCTGGACGGTTACATCGCTGAGCTGTGCCTTCAGCGTCTTGACCGCTGGCATGTCGGCGGCGCTCGCGTACTCGATCACTGAGCTGACGTGATCGAACGGGGGATCGTCGCCTGTGCCGACCACATGGAAGCCGCGGCTGGTCAGCGCGGTTGCCGCCGTGCCAGCGATGTTAAGCACGCCGGACCCGTTCAGCACCTGCACGTTGACCTTGGACGGGCTGGCATCAAGGACGGGAGTCGTCTTGGTGCCGGTGGTCGTCTTCGCCTTCGGCAGGGTCCTGTCATGTGCGATCGCGTCGAACAGCGTGGTCGACGCTGGCTGCTTGAATTGAACCTCTGCGAGAGGATCACCCACGTAGGGAACAGTCGGTACCTCGATGAAGTGCACCGACTTCAACGACACGGCCTTCATGCTGTCGGCGATCTGCAGCAGGGTAGACGGGTACATGTCCGTTGTCATCGCATCGGCGACGTCCTTGACGACCGAGAAAATCCTGGTCGGGTTGCCCAGCAGGTCGGAGCGCTCGATCCCCTGCAGCAGCGAGGCCATCAGGAACTGGTCGCGCTGGATCCGCTGCAGGTCGGAGCCCTCCCCGACGTCCTCGCGGGTGCGCCAGAAGGCCAGTGCCTGGTTGCCCATGACGTGGTGCTCGCCGGCCGACAGGTGAAGCCCTGAATTCGCGTTGTCAATCGCGATGGGCAGGCAGACATTCACGCCGCCGATGTCGTTGATGACGTGAATGAAGCCGGTGAAGTTGAGTTCGACGAAATGGTCGATGCGGATGCCGGTCTGCTGCTCGATGGTCTTCCACAGGCAGGCCGGGCCGCCATCGGCGAAGGTGGCGTTGATCCGCTCCATCGCGCCGAGGTCTTCCACCTGGCCCGGGACACCCTTCCCATGGGCCGCGCAGCCATAGGTGGGCACCATGGAATCGCGCGGGAAGCTGAGCACGGTGGCGCGATGCCGGCCGGGGGAGATGTGCAGCACGATCACCGTGTCCGAGCGCTGGCCGCCGTCCACCAGGCTCGCGCCGAACCTCCTGTTCGCGCCGGCCCGGCTGTCCGAGCCGATCAGCAGGATGTTCAGCGCATTGGTGTACTTCGGCGGCCGCTTCCCGAGGTCGGTGATAGCGACGTGATGAATGCTGTCGACCACATTCCGGTATTCCAGGTAGAAGCCGAGCGAAGCAATAACGAGCACGGCAGTCAGGCCGATTGACACCCACGCTGCGATGCGGCGCCCGAGACGGGCACGGGATCCGCTGCGCGGGCTGCGGCGTGCTGCTGGCCCCCCCGCGGCTGATGCCCCCGCGGCGTCCACATCGTCGTAGTGGCTCATCGCTCCTCCGGCATCGATCTTAGCCGTCCGGCGCACTCAACCTGCCGCCAACCGTTCAGGCAATGTTATGCGTAGCAACCGGGAGGAATCGCCGACTTTGCCGATGACAGTGGCCTCCGTACGGCCCGGTGCCGCGGCATCTGCGGCCAGGCCCCATCTACAGTGGGTCCGTGCGCTCTGGAGACAGTCCGGCCGGCAGTTCCGCCGCTGCCGAAAGCGCCGCGACGGGGGACAGCGCCGCGACGGATGACATCGCCGCGGCAGGTCAGGCTGGCAAGACCACGGAGCAGCCCGGGGCCGGCAAAGATGCGGGAAAGCCGACCGCGAACGGCCATGAATCAGTCGTCAAGGCGAAGCGTGAATCAGCCGTCAAGGCGAAGCGCGAGTCAGCCGTGAAGGCGAAGCGCGAGTCAGCAGGCAAGGTAAAGGAGGCCGGTTCCGGCACCGCGGTCACCGGCCACCGTCCCGGCCGTCTCGGCCGGGTGGCCGCCGGCCTGCGTCCGCCGGCCGCTGGCAGCGCGTTTGCCCAGCTCACGGTGCTGCCTGCGATTCTGGTGATGGCGTGGCTCCTGCCGGGACTGCCGCTGCTGCTGGCCGGCTCGTTCGTGCCAGCGGCTATGCTGCTGATCTCCGCTCCGCTGGCGGTGGCACTGGTTGTCTACGGCCTGCGCCGGGTCCCTGGCCGCTGGCCGCTTGCGCTGCCGGCGGCGCGAGCCGAGCGCGGCTGGAGAGCATGGTGGGGCCTGGCCGGAACGATCGTGGTGGCCGCCGGCTTCGGTGCCTGGCAACTGCTCGTCAATTCGGAGTCGGTCATCGTCAGCCGCGATCCCGGGGTGTACCTGCAGTCCGGGTACTGGATCGCGCAGCACGGCACACTGACGATCCCGCAATCGCTGGCCGCCTTCGGCGGCGCGCATCCTGGATTTTCCTTTTCCAGCATCGGCTTCTTCCCGCACGGAACTGCGGTGGTGCCGTCGGGCCTGCCCGGCCTGCCCATGCTGATCGCCGGGGGATTCTGGATTCACGGCCTGCCAGCCGCCGCGGCGATCAGCCCGATCCTCGGGGCGCTGGCCATCCTCGCGTTCGGCGGGCTGGCAGGCCGGCTCGCCGGCCCGCAATGGGCCCCGGCAGCAGCGCTCGTGCTCGGATTCACCCTGCCCGAGCAGTACACGAGCAGGTCCGCGTTCAGCGAGACGCTGATGCAGCTACTGCTGATCGGCGGGCTCTGCCTGCTCATTGATTCGTTCACCCTGGAGAGCACGGGCGAGGACACCGGGGCGGTGGCGATGCCACGGGGCTGGCCGCGCTGGCTTACGCCGGGCCGCGCGCTGGCGGCCCTGGCCGGGCTGGCGCTCGGGCTGAGCGTCCTCGCGCGGGCGGACGCGCTGCTGTACCTGCTTCCGGTGATTCCGCTCGCCGGCGTGCTGCTAGCTGGGCACCGGCGCCAGGCCCCTCCGTTCATCCTGGGTCTTGCTGTCGGTATCGGCTATGGCCTTGCCGGTGGCTACCTGGGATCGCGGCCGTATATGGATACCCTGGCCCGGCCGCTGCGGCTGGCCGGATTGGCCGCTGCAGGGCTGGCCGTGCTCACCGCGGCCGCGGTCCTGCTCGTGCGCTGGGGGCGGCTGCGCCACCGGCTGCGGAAGGTGGCCGGCCTGCGGTCGCTGCGGTGGCTGCCCGGGGCCGGCGGCGTGGCTGGCGCCGCGGCCCTGATCGGCTTCGCGGTCCGCCCGTACGTGCAGACCGTGCGCGCGCACACGAATCCGGCGGCGGCCGCTTTCGTCGCCCGGCTGCAGCGACTGGAGCACCTGCCGGTCGATCCGACCAGGCAGTACGCCGAGGACACCCTGTACTGGGTCATCTGGTATGTCGGCACGCCCGCGGTCCTGCTCGGCGGGCTCGGCCTGGCCCTGCTCCTGCGCCGGACCTTGCGTGCATTGCTGAGCTGGCAGGACGTGACCAGGACGGCGCGCAACTGGGCGTTCCCGCTGGTGATCATCGGCTGGGGCGCGGCGGCCGTGCTGTGGCGCCCTGGCACCGTGCCTGATCAGCCGTGGGCGAGCCGCCGGCTGGTGCCGCTGGTCCTGCCCGGCCTGGTCCTGGGTGCTATCTGGGCGTCGGCGTGGCTGGTCGGCCGGGCCAGGGAGCGCGGTGCTGGGACCGCGGCCTGGTCTTTTGTCGGAGCGTGCTGCGTGGCGGCGCTGCTAGTCCCCACCGCGGTGACGACGTTCGGCATCGGGCTGACTCACTCGGGGAAGGCAGGTTCGCTGCAGCCGGTCGCCGACGGGCTCGCCTTCAAGCGAACCGGCGCGGGCGAGATGACCGCCGTGCGGGGGCTTTGCGCGGCGATCGGGGCCGGCGCGTCCGTGGTGATATTCGACCGGCACGTCGCGCAGCAGTTCACTCAGGTGATCCGGGGCATGTGCGGCGTGCCGGCCGGCTGGATGTCGGACGGGTCCGCCGCCGACGTGCGGGGCGTGCTGAGCGGGATCTCGAGCGCCGGGCGGCGGCCCGTGCTGCTGGCCCGCCATCGCTCGGAACTGGCGCCCTACGGCTCGCACGCTGTCAAGGTGGTCGACCTGCGGACCACGCAGGATTCACATGAGCTGACCCAGCCGCCGACGGCGCCCTGGCTGGCTCGCTACGTGATCTGGCTGGCTGTGCCCAGGACGCCGTCGGTCGGCACCTGACACGGTCGGCGATCCGCGCCACGGTCGGCGCCAGGCGATCCGCGCCAGGCTAGCGCGCGGAATTGCCGGTCCGGACGCCGCGATTTGCCTCGGGCTGTGCGTGCCCCTAAAGTTAAGGCACGTCGACGCGGGGTGGAGCAGTTCGGTAGCTCGCTGGGCTCATAACCCAGAGGTCGCAGGTTCAAATCCTGCCCCCGCTACCA
>PMSW01000022.1 GCA_003168215.1 Actinomycetota bacterium | reverse complement strand
ACATGCGGGGGCCTTGCCTATTTCCCGGCGAGCTGTGCCTGTGGATAGTTCCGCAGAAGTCAGAAACGCGAGCTGTCCGCCTCGCCGTCGCTAGCCGAGACTCGACGAAGGGCGCGGTGGATGCTCCTGCAGCCGATCGAGCGCCAGCTGCGCGCGGCGCTGCCCAGCTGTTGCCCGGCGTGCCTGGAGCCTGGCCTCGGCCAGGCGCTGACGGGCTTCGGTGAGCTGCTCTTCGAGCAGCCGGACAGCGCTGTCATGCTCCCGTTCCGTCCTGGCAGCGGCGCTGGCAGCCTTGTCGGCCTCGGCCACTGCCTGCTCAGCCGCCGCGATGGCCCGGCGATGGCGCTCCAGCTCCGCCCGCTCGCGGGCGTCCGCCAGTACGGTCGTCTTCGCCGCACGCGTGACCGGGGCAGCAGCTGCGCGCCTCGCAGCCGGGCTGTGCGCCCGGCCCGGGAACGACGCCAGCACAGCCACTGCCGACGCTGCCGCGGAGCCGAAGCCGTCCCGGTGGGCCGCCTCCGTCAGGGCTCCTTCCCGCAGCTGCTCAGCGAACTGCGGATCGGCCACGGCGGCGCCCAGAGTAGCGGTCACCTCATCCCTGAGCCCAGCCGATGGTGACTGCACGCCGGAGACCGTGAACGCCTGACGGGCCAGCGCGTCGATCAGCTGCCGCCGGCGCAGGGACAGCTCACGGATGGCCGCGCCATCCAGGGAGCTTTGCGCGACGCGAAGCTCCTCGCCGAGCGCGTCCAGCTGGGACGTCACGGCGGGCGCAGAGCGGGCCAGCTGGTTGAGCACCCACGCCGAGCGGGTGGGCTTCCGCAATCCGGCAATCCGCTTTCCCAGTGCGGCCTCGCCAGCCGCGCGAGCCCGGGCCACCAGAACGCCGCGGCGCTCGACGAACTCGCCCGGGTCGCACGAATACAGCTCGGCGACCGCTTCCTGCAGAAGGTCACCACCGGTCACCTGACCTATCCTGCCCCAGCACCCGTTACGAACTCCCCGACGCCGTGGCCCTGACGATTCCGGCTCGGCTATCTGTACCGTTACGTCCGATCATCCGCAGGCGGGACGGACTCTTAGCAGGCGAATCCGCGCGGCTCCACGGGCTACCAGACGAACGGGATCAAGCGCTTGTGGTGCTCGGCGTAGGTGCGATACCGCTCGCCCAATTCCTCGAGCAAGGCCTTCTCCTCGACGTGGATGCGATAGACGAGCCCGACGAGTGTCATCAACGTCAGCACACCCAGCCCGAGCCAGTTCCCCCACACGGCGCCGGCTCCGATCACGATCAGCAGGATCCCGGTGTAGGAGGGATGCCGCAGGCTTCGGTACGGGCCGCTGGTAATCACCGGCTGATCACTGCTGGTCATGACCGTGTAGGTGAAGTACCTGCCCAGCGCCACTTTCGCCGATACCCGCAGGGCCTCCCCCGCCGAGAAGATCACAATCCCGGCAATCACGGAGACGAGGGGCGGGCGAATCTCAGCGGCCGGCGCGATCTTCGGCGAGAGCAGGAGCAGGACGACGGCGATCGTGGCGCAGCCACGGATGAGGATCAGGCTGCCCCTGTCCTTCTTGGTCGCCTCTGATCGCCCGCGGAAAGCGCCGGAGAACTCGATGAAGCCAGCGGCGACCCACACGACAAGCCACACGAGCCCGATGGGATGGGTCTCGACGTACGGCTTCATCTGCGCTACAGCGATCGGTACTGGCGGAGATGTCATGCCTGCGCCTTCCGTGTCCACCGGCAGGCTCTGCCAGCCGGGCGTTCGGCGGAGCTGCGGCTTGCCGGTTGCTGCGGCCTGCCGTCAGCTATAGCTTCGCAGCCGCCGCCACACTGGCCCCAGGCGCCCGGTGCGCAGGTAGCCGTGGCCGCCCCCGTTCGCGTTGTGGAGGCGTACGGGTTTGGCGAGGCCGCCTGACCCGCTGGCTGCCTGTGCGGAAAGTTGTGGACGGTCTGGTGGAAAAGCGCCGGCCACTGGGGACAACTGGCCCTCTGCTGTGGATGAGTTGTGGACAGTAAAGAATCTTGAATCCATGGCCCGAAAACCCTTGTGCCGCACGCGGCCGGGGGGGTAGAAATACGTCACTGCCGGAGACGGGCACCAATCCGGGGGCAACCCCGGAACGCAGGAAGAACCGGGAAACCGGCGCTTCCGGCGGGAGTCCGGTACCAGCAGCCGGTCGATTAACCGCCAGCCAGCCGGGCAACCGGCGGGCCAGCGGCCAGAGACCGGGCAAGGCCCCTGCATCTCATACATGCGGGGGCCTTGCCTATTTCCCGGTAGGCCGTTGCCGAAGAACCTGTGGAGCTCGCGGATGGGACGAGGTCCGGTGCCGAGTCGACGGCATCGTGTCCGTGACCGGGCAGGGCCACCAGTTCCGCCGCCGGGAGCGCCGCTGCTACGGCGCGAGTGATGTCGGCGGCCCAGGCCGGGCTCGTGGCACCGAGCAGCAGCAGTGCCGAGCGGTAACGGCTGCGGCGAGGCCGGGGAGGTCGACGCTCGTGAGGGCATGCGCCTCGCGCGGCAGCGTCGCGGACACGATCGGAAGGACGTCGTACGCCCTCGGAGCATTTTTGAGCTCATCGACCTTCGCGGCGGTCAGGCCGATGATCTCGGTGAGGAAGCTGGCCATCGCGCGCCCGGGTTTCCCGTCGGCGACCAGGCCTGTGGCACGCTCGGTCCACTCCGGGGGATTGGTCTGCGGCCCTTCCCACAAGTGCAACGAACCGGGGCTCGCGCAAGAGGACCGCCCATCCACAGGCGGATCCGGTGCACTGGCTGGCCTGTGGGAAAGCTGTGGACGGTCCGGTGGAAAAGTGCCTGCCGTTGGGGACAACAGCGCCCATCCCTGTGGATAGATTGTGGGCAGCCAAAGAATCTTAAAGTCACTGCCCGAAACCCTTGTGCCGCCGCGGGCCGGGGGCGTAGAAATACGTCACTGCCGGAGACGGGCACCAATCCGGGGGCAACCCCGGAACGCAGGAAGAACCGGGAAACCGGCGCTTCCGGCGGGAGCCCGGTACCAGCAGCAGGTCAACTAACCAAACGCCAGCCGGGCAACCGGCAGGCCAGCGGCCAACGACCAGGCAAGGCCCCTGCATCTCATACATGCAGGGGCCTTGCCCATTCAGTCGGGCTCAGTCGAGGCTGCTCATGACGTGCTTGACGCGGGTGTAGTCATCGAGGCCGTAGGACGACAGGTCCTTGCCGTAGCCGGAGTTCTTGAACCCGCCGTGCGGCATCTCGGAGGCGAACGGGATGTGCGTGTTGATCCACACCACCCCGAAGTCGAGACGGCGGGCCATCCGCATCGCCCGGCCGTGATCCTTCGTCCAGACGCTCGAGGCAAGCCCGTATTTCACGCCGTTGGCCCACCGCAGCGCCTCGTCCTCGGAGCTGAACCGCTGCACGGTGATGACTGGCCCGAAGATCTCGTCCTGGATCATCTCGTCGTCCTGGCGCAGGCCGGCCACCACAGTCGGGGCAAAGCAATACCCCTGCTCCCCCACCTGCTGGCCGCCGGTCAGCACCTTCGCGTGCTCCGGCGCGCGGCGCAGGAATCCCTGCACCCGCTCCAGCTGGGCCAGGTTGTTCAGCGGGCCGTAGTCGGCGTCCGGCACGTCAAGGCCGCCCACCTTCGTGCCGCGGGCCAGCTCGGCTAGCGCATCGGTGAGGTCCGCGCTGACCCGGGGCCCGGCCAGCACCCGGGTGGCGGCGGTGCAATCCTGGCCCGCGTTGTAGTAGCCCGCCTCGGCGATCTGCGCGGCTGCCCGCGCGATGTCAGCGTCGTCGAAGACGATCACCGGCGCCTTCCCCCCGAGTTCGAGGTGCACGCGCTTCAGCCCGGCCGCCGCGGCCGTGGCCACCTCGATGCCCGCGCGGACCGAACCGGTGATCGACACCATCTGCGGTATCTCGTGCGCGACAAGCTCGCGGCCGGTGGCCGCGTTGCCGCAGACCACGTTCAGCACGCCCGGCGGCAGGAACTCGGCGGCGATCTCGGCCAGCAGCAGCGTGGTCACCGGCGTCGTGTCCGACGGCTTGAGCACCACCGTGTTGCCGGCCGCGAGCGCGGGCGCGAACTTCCAGACCGCCATCATCATCGGGTAGTTCCAGGGCGTGACCTGGGCGCAAACCCCCACCGGCTCACGCCGGATCATCGACGTGAAGCCGCGCATGTACTCCGCTGCCGACTTTCCCTCCAGCACCCGCGCGGCGCCGGCGAAGAACCGCAGCTCATCGGCAAGCGGCGGGATCTCCTCCGCGAGCGTCATCGCGACCGGCTTGCCGGTATTGCGGCACTCGGCCGCGGTGATCTCCTGCGCCCTGGCCTCGATCGCGTCCGCCATCCTGAGCAGGGCAAGGCTCCGCTCGGCAGGCGTGGTATCCCGCCAGGCCTCGAATGCCGCCGCGGCCCCGCGCAGCGCCGCGTCGACATCCGCGCCTCCCGAAAGGGGCGCCCGAGCATAGGCTTCGCCCGTGCTCGGGTCCACGATGTAGCTGAACGCGCCTTCCTGAGTGCCGGTGAAGGCGCCATTCACGAAGTTGCGCAGCTCCGGCAGGCGGGCTGGTACCGGGGCGCTGGATGTCAACGACGCCTCCTCGGGTGAGATCTCGGCTCTGGTGCCGGCATCCGGTTCATCCGGTTCGCCCGGCGCCGATTTGAAACGACCTTGACAGAATAAAGGCCCTAGCACAAGTGAATCAGTTGTGCATAGGTCAAGATTCTACGGAATCAGTTGACAGATACGCAGATCGTGACACGATTGCCTTGCGAAGGAGGCGGTGCATGGCACACACGCCGGGAGCGCCGTCGGCCCCGGGCGGACGGCGGCACGGCGACGGGACCGGCCGTGACCGTCCCCGCATCGTGCTCGATGACGTCTCCAAGCAGATCATCGAGCAGCTCCAGCAGGACGGCCGCCGCTCGTACGCGGCGATCGGCAAGGCGGTCGGGCTGTCCGAGGCAGCGGTGCGCCAGCGAGTGCAGCGGCTGGCCGAAGCGGGCGTGATGCAGGTCGTCGCGGTCACCGACCCGCTCATGCTCGGCTTCCGCCGCCAGACGATGATCGGCGTCAGGTGCGTTGGCGCCATCGAGCCGGTAGCCGACCTCCTGGCGGATATGGACGAGATCGACTACGTGGTGATCACGGCGGGCTCGTTCGACCTCCTCATCGAGGTCGTCTGCGAGGACGACGATCAGCTACTGGAGATCATCAGCCGCGTGCGGACCATTCCGAGCGTGACAAGTACGGAGACATTCGTGTACCTGAAGCTCTGCAAGCAGACCTATAGCTGGGGGACCAGATGACCACCTCACACGGCAGCGACGATGCGGCAGCCCAGATTGCGGCGCAGCAGGCATCAGCCAAGCGGCACATGTGGCTGCACTTCACGCGCATGTCGACGTTCGCGGACCATGACGTGCCGCTGATCGTGCGCGGCTCCGGCCCGTATGTCTTTGACGATCGCGGCAAGCGCTACCTGGACGGGCTGTCCGGGCTGTTCGTCAGCCAGATCGGGCACGGCCGCCGGGAAGTCGCCGAGGCGGCCGCGCGGCAGGGCAGCGAACTCGCCTACTTCCCGCTCTGGTCCTACGCGCACCCCAGGGCGATCGAGCTAGCCGAGCGGCTGGCGGGGATGGCGCCCGGCGATCTGAACCGGGTGTTCTTCACCACCAGCGGCTCCGAGGCCGTCGAGTCGGCCTGGAAGCTGGCCAAGCAGTACTTCAAGATGACCGGCGAACCGGGCCGCTACAAGGTGATCAGCCGTGACATCGCCTACCACGGCACCTCGATGGGCGCGCTGGCGATCACCGGGCTGCCCGGGCTCAAGGCCCCCTTCGAGCCGCTGCCGGCCGGCGGCGTCCGGGTGCCGAACACCAACTTCTACCGCGCGCCCGGCTTCGTCGCGCACGACCTGGCGGCATTCGGGCAGTGGGCTGCCGACGAGATCGAGCGCGCCATCCTGCGCGAGGGGCCGGAGACCGTGGCCGCGGTGTTCCTCGAGCCGCTGCAGAACTCCGGCGGCTGCTTCCCGCCACCGCCCGGGTATTTCCAGCGGGTCAGGGAAATCTGCGACCGCTACGGCGTGCTCCTGGTCTCCGATGAGGTGATCTGCGCGTTCGGCCGCCTGGGGTATTACTTCGGCTCCCAGCGCTACGGCTACCAGCCGGACATCATCACCTTCGCCAAGGGCGTGACCTCGGGTTACGCGCCGCTTGGCGGGATGCTGGTCAGGGACGAGCTGATGGAGCCGTTCAGTAAGGGCGAGGCCAGCTTCGTGCACGGCGTCACCTTCGCCGGGCACCCGGTGTCCTGCGCCGTGGCCCTGGCCAACCTGGACGTGTTCGAGAAGGAGGACCTGCTCGGCAACGTCCGGGCGAACGAGGCCGCTTTCCGCGGCACCCTGGAGAAGCTGAACGACCTGCCGATTGTCGGCGACGTACGAGGTGACGGGTACTTCTACGGGATCGAGATGGTCAAGGACAAGGCCACCCGCGAGACGTTCTCCGACGCGGAGTCGGAGCGGCTGCTGCGCGGCTTCCTCTCGCACGCCCTGTTCGAGGCCGGCCTGGTCTGCCGCGCCGATGACCGCGGCGACCCGGTGATCCAGCTCTCCCCGCCGCTGACCTGCACCCAGGAGCACTTTGACGAGATCGAGCAGATCCTGCGCACCGTCTTGACGCAGGCGTGGGCCCGGCTCTGATCGCGCCGCCCGGGCCAGGTGAGTCCTGCGCCCGGGCCAGCGGCGAAGGTCACGCCGAGTAAACGTTATTTCTTCGTTATCTAATTTTGTGCCCGCGAACACGCCTCCTGCGTCTCTTTAACAGTGAGATCGCCAGGGCACCGCGACCCCTGGCGCCGTAGCTGGGAGGACGCAAATGCCGGATAACGGTGACCAGTGGACAGCACTGGACAGCGAGAACGAGCGGCTCGTGGACCCCGCAAATCCCGCGATGCCGGTGCCGCCGATGGCACAGGTGACCGAAGCTCCCCCGGCTGCCCCGCGGCACGGGCGGCATCGCCGGCGCGCAGTGGCGGCCGCCAGCGCGGCGGTGCTGGCAGTGGGCGGGATGGCCACCGCCATGCCGGGCGCCAGCGCGGCCGCCGCGGGCAGCGGAACGGCCACGTCGAGGTCCTGGCAGACCGTCCTGACCTCGCCGGCCTCGGACGACCCGGCATTCACGGCCGTCGCCGCCACCGGCACGCAGCACGCATGGGCCTTCGAGAGCCCGGGCGACGGGTCGGCGACCCCGGCCGCCTGGCATCTGACCCCCGCCGCAGGCTGGCACCAGGTCACCTTCCCCGGCCAGGCCGGCGAGACGGTCCGCGCGGCCGGCGGATCATCGGCGCGCAACGTGTGGGCATTCACCCAGGACGGCCTTCAGTCGGAGGCGTTCCGGTGGAACGGCACAAGCTGGGCGGCCGACGGGTCCTTCACCGGGGATGTCGGTGGAACGGTGGTGCTCAGCAGCCGTAACGCCTGGGCTTTCGGCGCCCCGGGCTCCGGCCTCGGCGCACGGCACTTCAACGGCACACGGTGGAAGCGCGTTTCGTCCGGGCACAGCCTGAACAGCGGCAGCGCCCTGTCGGCGCACAGCATCTGGGCCGTGGGCGGCAAGAAGATAGCGCACTGGAACGGGCACCGGTGGTCCAGGACGTCGGTGGCCTCGATCATCCCGCCGAACACGGAGTTCTGCGATCCGACGGTGAGCGCCATCTACGCGCGCTCCTCACACAGCGTCTACGCGGTGGGCCTGGGTAACTGCGAGGACGAGATCGGCCCCGGATTCCTGCTGCACTACAACGGGCAGCACTGGCGCCGGCTAGCGCGGCACTCCAGTTTCGGCGCGCCGGTCGGAGTCGTACCGGACGGCAGGCACGGGCTCTGGATTCCGACCTTCGTCGCCTCCGGCGGCCCGGTGCATATGGTGCACTACTCTGACGGTCACCTGCGGAACGCGCAGATGCCAGTGGGCGCCAGGCGGCTCGGCCTGCTGGGCATCGCCGCCGTGGGGCAGACGAAGACCTCCTTTGCCGTCGGCAGCATATTCAAGCGGTCCATGCCCAGCGTGGACCAGACGGCGGACGTGTTCGAGTTCCGGCGCTAGCCGCAGCACGGTAGCCCGGCCCGCTGGCCGGCCAGCGGTTGGTGGTCATCCCGCTGACCGGCCAGCTGCCGCGCGCGGCGCGGTGGCTGTCCTTTCCGGCGCGGCCGGGCCGCGGGGCCGGCCGCTGCCGGTGCCGGTCTACCTGACCGGCCTGGTGCTGATAACGGCGCGTGTGTGCGCACGCCTGGCACGCCGCCACTTCCTGCGGATCACGTCGAGGACGACGACCGCGGCGAGCACGCCGACCTCGATGACCACGGTGTGCCGCAGGTAGGGCCAGTTCACCGAGTCGAACATCGAGGTTAGCCCGAGGTCGAACCCGTGCGCGTGGATGACCTTGACGCCCGGCGGGATCTTGCCGCCGATTTTGCCTCCCGGCGGCAGCACAATCACTCTGCCGGGCGCGCGCGGCCCCTTCCCCGGGAACCGCGTCAGCGGGCCATGCCTCAAGCTGCCGATCAGCGCCCCTGAAGCGAGGTGATCCACGACCACGCTCAGGGCGACCACGACAGCGATGACGAGCGTCGCCACGGCGAACTGACGGATGAACTTCATGCTGCCCGCCTCGAGGCCCGCCTGGCCGATCGCGATGTCCAGAGCCGTCGCGCGACCCGGACGATCCAGCGCCAGCGCAGCGCCACGTGAACTGGAACCAGGCCGAGCGTTATCTCGGCGGTCAGGATGTGAAACCTCTCCCAGGACGGCCCGACCTGCGGGTGGATCCCCATGCTGGGCAGGGCGACCTCGGAGATGACGATGCCAGAGACGACGCACATCACCATCGCGAACATCAGGAGCAGGTTGACCGCCCAGATGAGCTTGTCGTGCCCACGCGGGTTGAACAGCTTCTTCGTGGTCCGGATCACCCAGTCCCAGTGCAGCGTCAGGTGGAACATCAGCGCGAGGCCGAGGGCGATGCCGAGCCACTCGTGGATCGCGATCCCGGTGAAGCCGAAGCTGTAGGCAAGCGTGTAGCCGACGAGCAGGGCCGCGTCGAACCAGAAATCCAGCCGCGTTCTGGCCGCCACCCAGCGCCGGCGGCCAAGCGCGGAACCGCCGCCACCCGTCGGGTTACCGGCGCCCGCCGTGTTTTCGCTGGCCGCTGACTTCCCGTCGGCCGCGACATCAGCGCCGATCACAGGATTCCCTCCCGCGTCGGCACCCGCCGACGAACTGGTCACGACTGGCAGCCTCCTCCCTTAGCAATGCGCCGCGA
>PMSW01000061.1 GCA_003168215.1 Actinomycetota bacterium | reverse complement strand
GAGCCCGTGCTGGCGAACGTGCTGGCCCTGACGGCGGTGCGCGCGTACGCCGGGCCGGTCCGGCACGACTGGCCCTACCTGCGCGGCAGTGACCAGTTCTCGCATGCGGTGATGGCCGAGCAGATGCTCGATCATGGCTCGTACGCCAGCTACCTGATCTACCCGCCGGGATTCTCGACGCTCACTGCGGTCATCTGCCGGGTGTCCGGCCTGACGCCGCTGGTCCTGTTCCCGGTGCTGGCGCCTGCCCTGCTGGTGCTGACGACGCTGGCCGCCTATGCACTGGCCACGAAGCTGTGGGGCTGGGAGTACGGCCTGGCGGCGGCGGCGCTATCCGGTCTCGTGCTGCGGGGCCCGTACGCGAGCTTCGCCGAGGGCCGCTATCCCGACCTGACCGCCGCGTACTTCCTGCTCGTCATGCTGGTCGCCGCGCTGATCACGCTGTACGGGTCCCCGTCGGTCCGGTCCGCGCTGCTGGTCGCCGTCGTGGGCGCGTCCGTGGTGCTCTACCACTCGGTGGCCACCCTGTACCTGGCGCTGCTGCTCGCCGTCGNNTACGCGCGGGACGGCGTGCTGACGTGGGCGGCGAAGTGCCCGCCGGGGCACGCGACGAAGTGCCCGTGGGAGGACGGGAGGAAGTGCCCGCCGGCGCACGCGAGGAAGTGCCCGCGGGAGGACGGGAGGAGCGGCGCGCGGATGGCCGGGCGGAGGCGCGCCGCCTGGCGGGGTCGCTGACGCTCGCGCTGGCCGGGCTCGGGGTGCTCTCGGTGGCGTACGCCGCCTACACCTACCTGCTCGGCAAATCCGGGACAGGTTCGTCGGCGACCTCCACTGCGGTGTCTATCGCGGTGGGCAGCCAGCCCGTGCTCAGCGTCACGAACGTGCTGTCCGCGCTGTCATCCTCGGTCGTCTGGCTCGGTGGTTTCGGCCTCGCGGCGCTGGTGGCGGGAATCAGGTACCTGCGCCGGCCCGGGCAGGTGCTCGCCGCGCTGACGCTGGTGCTCTGGTGCGCCCTGATGTACGCGGGCAGCAGGACTGCGGCCGACGGCTTCCCGCAGCGCTTCGAGCGCGACCTGGGCGGCGCGCTCTCCGTGCTCGGCGCCCTTGGCGCTGGCCTGATCCTGCAGTCGCTGGCGCGCTGGCGGGCCCCCAGGCGGATCGTTGTCGTGCTCGCCGCCATGGCCGCCGTCGCCGTGGTCGCGATCGCGGGGCTGCAGGCGATCCGCGCCACGGTGGACGAGAGCCACCCGGTGCACACCGGCATCCTGGACCCGCAGATCGCTGCCGCGGGCGCCTGGCTGGGGCAGCACAACACCGGCGGCACGATCATCTCGACCCCGGCCATGAACTCCGGCATCACCAACCGGGCCGTGCTGGCCATGGGCGGATACACCGGCCTGCAGTCCTACAGCCCGTTCCGGATCGCGCATCCCCGGTCGCTGCCAACCGCCGGCCGCGCGCCGCTGCTGGAATCCCAGGAGGTGCTGCAGCATCCGGCCAGCTGCCGGTCGGCCAGCATCTTCGCCGGCCAGGATGTCAGGTTCATCGTCCTCTACCGGCTCGGGCGCGCCGCCGACCTGGCCGGGTTCCGCACCGACCCGGCGCGGTACCACCGCGTGTTCGAGAACCCGTCCGTCGTCATCTACGTCCCGTCCCGCGCCCCCGCCGTGGCATGTCCGGCGGCGCACTAGCCCGCCGGCGACCCGCGCCCGCCCGCCTGCTGACGACCCGCCTGCCCGCCATCCCGCCTCTCCCACGCCCTATCTGATTAAAGCGAAGGATCCGCGTCCTAGGACGCGCCGGATCCTTCGCGCTAATCACGCGGGCGGTGATCTGTCCTGAATCAATCTGGCTATAACGTTTTGCAGTGGTACAGTCACAACATGTAACTATTGCCGCAAGTGGCGTTCGGGGGAACCGTGGGGGTTCAGAGGGCGGATTCCGCAGCGGGTCGGGAGTCTGAGCTGGCCTCGCGGCTGGCGGCCATCGTGGAGTCGTCGGATGACGCCATCATCGGCAAGACGCTGGACGGCACGATTACCAGCTGGAACGCCGGGGCGGCGGCCATGTACGGCTATGCCGCCGGTGAGATGGTGGGGCGCAATGTGTCGGTGCTCGTCCCGCCGGACCGGCCCGGCGAGCTTGCGCCCATCCTCGGCCGGCTGGGGCGGGGAGAGCGGGTCGAGCATTTCGAGACGAAGCGCCGCCGCAAGGACGGAAGCAGCATCGACGTATCGGTGTCGATCTCCCCGATCCGCGACAGCGGCGGCGCGGTGATCGGGGCGTCGACCGTGGCCAGGGACATGACCGAACGCAACACGGCGGAGGCTGAGCGGCGCGCCATAGTTCAGGTACTGCAACAGACGGAGCGCCGGGAGTCTGAGCTGGCCTCGCGGCTGGCGGCCATCGTGGAGTCGGCGTCCGTCGCCATTATCGGCGCGGCGCTCGACGGTGTCGTCACCAGCTGGAATTCTGCGGCGGAACGCGTGCTGGGTTACGCCCCCGGTGAGATGATCGGGCATGACGTGTCGGTGATAGTCCCGCCGGGCCAGGCCAGTGAGCTGGCGCCCATCCTCGGCCGGCTGCGGCGGGGGGAACGGGTCGAGGCTTTCGAGACCCAGCTTCGCCGCAAGGACGGAAGCATCATCGACGTGTTGGTTTCCATCTCGCCGATCCGGGATGCGGGCGGTGAGGTGGTCGGCGTGTCGTCCATGTCCCGGGATGTGACGGAAAGCAAGCGCGCGGAGGCCGAGCGACGCGCCATAGAGCAGCAGCGGCAGCAGTCCGAGCGCCGTGAGTTCGAGCTGGCCTCGCGGCTGGCGGCCATCGTCGAATCGGCGTCCGTCGCCATTATCGGCGCGGGGCTCGACCACGTGGTCACAAGCTGGAACGCCGCGGCGGAGCGCATGCTGGGTTACGCCCCCGGTGAGATGATCGGGCATGACGTGTCGGTGATAGTCCCGCCGGATCAGGCCGCCGGGATTGCGCACAACTACGAGCGTCTGCGGCGTGGGGAGCGGGTCGAGTACGTCGAGACCAGGCTTCGCCGCAAGGACGGAAGCAGCATCGACGTGTCGGTTTCCGCCTCCCCGATCCTGGACGCGAGTGGCACGGTGGTCGGGGTGTCGGCCTTGACCAGGGATATGACTGAGCTCAATCGCGCGGAGGCCGAGCGCCAGGCGCTGGAGGGCCGGCTGCATCAGTCGGAGCGGCTTGAGAGCCTGGGCCAGCTGGCCGGCGGGATTGCCCATGACTTCAACAACCTGCTGGCCGTCATCATGAACTACGCCGGGTTCGTGATCGAGGAGACGGCTGACAGGCCCGCGGTGCTGGCCGACGCCGAGGAGATCAAGGCCGCCGCGCAGAGCGCCGCCCGGCTCACCAGGCAGCTGCTCATCTTCAGCCGGCGCGAGACCGTGCAGACGGAACCACTCGACCTTAACGCCATCGTGGCCGATGTCCGCAACCTGCTGTCCCGTAGCATCGGGGCACACGTCGAACTGCAACTCGAGTCGGCGGTGAACCTGCCGGCCATCGAGGCCGACCGTGGCCAGCTCGAGCAAGTCCTGCTCAATCTGGCCATCAACGCCCGCGACGCCATGCCCCAGGGCGGCATCCTCACGATCGGGACGAGCCTTGCCGGGCTCGGCGAGAGCTACACCCGGCTGCATCCCGGCGTCAGCCCAGGCCGCTATGTCGAACTGGCCGTCAGAGACACGGGCACCGGCATGAGCCCGGACGTCGCGGCTCGCATCTTCGAGCCGTTCTTCACCACCAAGCCGCAGGATCAGGGCACCGGCCTCGGGCTGGCCACCGTTTATGGCATCGTCACCCAGGCCGGGGGCAGCATGAGCGTCGATTCCGAGGAAGGCACGGGCACTACCTTCCGCCTCTACTTCCCCGCCGTCGGCGCACCCGCCATCCCGGCGACGCCGGCCACCGCTCCTGACGGCCGCGGCAACGGGGAGACGATTCTGGTTGTCGAGGATGAGCCAGCCGTACTGGCAGTCACCTCGCGGATCCTGCGCCACAACGGCTACGCCACCCTCGAGGCCGGCACATTCGAGGAAGCACTGTCGCTGGCGGCCTCCCGCGACTTCCAGCTGCTGCTGACCGACTCCGTCATGCCCCGTATGTCCGGTGCCACACTGGCCGAACGCGTGGTCGAGCTGAGGCCTGGGCTGCCCGTCCTGTACATGTCCGGCTACAGCGAGGGAGCGCCTGCCCCGCTGTACGCCGTCGACAAGGCAGCAGCCCATCTCCAGAAGCCCTTCGACCAGCAGACCTTGCTCGAAAAAGTGCACGCGGCGCTGAATAGTCCTCCCACGGCATAGTCCTCCCACGGCATAGTCCTCCCACGGCGCCACCCGGTGGCCCGTGACGGCCTGCCCGTCACCAGCCCGCACCCGCCCGCCCCGCCATCCCTGCGCCCTGTCTGATGAACACGAAGGATTAGCGTCCCATTTGGCGCCGGATCCTTCGGGATCATCAACGCGCGCCGTTACGACCCGGGTGACCGCGTCGAGCCTCGTTGCGTCCCCATGGGCTGTTATGCCATCCTGTCCGATGACGACAATGGGTAATCGGACGATTGCTTAAGGTGATGGAAATTTGGCGTCAGGCACGGACTTCGTTCTAGTCGTCAGGGCGCAGATCACTTTCTGGCGGCTGAGCAGGCCGCGTTCCCTTGCCTAGACGGCCGCCGTATCAGGTCGGCGGTCTCGTTCGTCTGCACTGCCGCGCCGCCGCGGATCGAACGGGGCCCGCCGGGCCAGGCCGACGCGACGCAGAACGGAAAAGGGGATCCGTGATGACTTCATCCGCCTCAGCGCGGTTGCGCAGGACGCGGCGCTATACGCTCATGGTCTTGCCCTCGGCGGCCGCGCTGAGCATGGCCGCGCTGCTGATGGTGCCTGGCGTCGCTCAGGCCCAAAGCGCCCGCAGCGTCATGCTCCCGGTGCCCGCCGGGAGCTTCCTGCCCTCGATCTCCACCCAGCAGATGCAGCCCTGGGAAGGGGTTTCGGACGGGCAGACAGTCAACAGCGACGCCAGCTACGCCGGGGTGCTCTGCGTCGGCTCCACCGTCTACGTCAGCCTCGAGCTTGCGCAGACCGATTTGCCCAATGCTGACTTCAGCACGGGCTACAAGCTGGACGGAAACGCGCCGATCCCGACCGGAAAATTCTTCCGGACCAACGCGCAAGGTACCGGCTTCGCCGGGTTCCGTATCACTGACGTCCCGGCCGGATCACACAACGTGGTCGTCGAGGTCAACAACAATCCGCCGCCGGGATACACCTACTACATCAGCGCCGGCGCCAACAACGGCAGCGCCTACCCCGGTATCCCGTTCTCCTGCCAGACTTGACTTTCTCCTGCCAGACCTGACTTCGCCATCGCGGATGCCAGCGGCGGCTCCGCGCCCTTGTGGCGCGGGCCGCCCTCGGCCGTTCAATTATTATCTGATCATGGAGGAAGCCGGATCCAGGCGCGAGAACATCGGCGGTACGGGCATCGACGCGGCCACGGCCACGGTCGGCGGGCTGCACCGCGCCATCGCGTCCGGCGCGCTGACCTCGGCGCAACTCACCGCGTTCTACCTGGCGACGATCGAGCGGCTCAATCCGCGGCTGCGCGCCGTGATCCAGGTCAGCGCCACCGCCGCGGCCGAGGCCAGCGCCAGCGACAGCGCACGGGCGAACGGGGCGCCGGGCCGGCCGCTCGAAGGCATCCCGGTGCTGATCAAGGACAACATCGCCGTCGAGGGAATGCCCGCCACGGCCGGCTCTCCTGCGCTGCAGGACTCGGGGAACGGGGACGCGTTCCTCGTCGGCAGGCTGCGCGCGGCCGGCGCGGTGGTGCTCGGCAAGGCGAACCTGTCCGAGTGGGCGAACTTCCGCTCCCCCCGTTCGAGCAGCGGCTGGAGCACGCTAGGCGGCCAGGCGGTGAACCCGCACGGGACGGGCCGCAATCCGTCCGGCTCAAGCTCCGGCTCGGCCGTGTCCGTCGCCGCGGGGCTGGCCCCGGTCGCGGTCGGCACGGAGACTGACGGCTCGATCATCAGCCCGGCCAGTGCCTGCGGGATCGTCGGCGTCAAGCCGACCCTGGGTCTGGTCAGCCGGACCGGCATCGTGCCCATCTCGCTAGCGCAGGACACCGCCGGCCCGATGGCCCGCTCGGTCGCCGACGCGGCCGCGCTGCTGGGCGCAATGTCAGGCCCGGATCCCGCCGACGAGGCGACGGGACGGGCACCCGGCACGCTGGCCGACTATACGGTCTTCCTCGACGCCGCAGCCCTGGACGGCGCGCGGCTCGGCGTCTGGCGGGACGGGTCGGCAGCGGCCGGCCCGGCGGCGGTCGCGCTGCTGGACGCGGCGGTGGCGCGGCTGCGCGGCTGCGGCGCCAGGGTCATCGATCCGGTGGAGTTCCCCGGCGTGGGCGTCATCGGGGAACCGGAGCACGCTGCCCTGCTGCACGAATTCAAGCACTACCTGAACGCCTATCTCGGCGCGCTGCCCGGCAGCCATCCGGCGACTCTCTCCGACCTGATCACCTTCAACAGCAATAACGCAGCCACCGTGCTGGCTCACTTCGGCCAGGAACTGTTCGAGCAGGCGGACGCCACCAGCGGCGACCTTGCTGACGAGTACTACCTGGCCGCGCGCGGCCAGGCGAACAGGCTGGCCACCAGGTCACTGGACGGCGTGCTGCGGACGGACCGCCTTGAGGCGGTTATCGCGCTGAGCGGCAGTCCCGCCTGGCTGACCGATCACGTGCTCGGCGATCATCATGTGTTCGGCTCATCGTCGCCGGCTGCCGTGGCCGGGTACCCCGCAGTATCCGTTCCTGCTGGTTTTGTCGCCGGGCTCCCTGTTGGCGTGTCCTTCATAGGATCGCCGTGGAGCGAGCCGCGGCTACTCGCCCTGGCATACGCGTTCGAGCAGGCTGGACGTGCCGGGGACGCTAGCACGGCCATCGCTCGGTAGCCTGGCGGCTATGGAATCCTGGCGCTCCGCGAGCGTTCCCGAACTGCCCGGACACGGTAACGAGCCACGGATCAGTGACACCGCGAGCGGCGAGCTGGCGGTCGCGGCGGACGGGCGCGCGGCGACCCTCTATGCCTGCGGGATCACGCCCTACGACGCCACGCATATCGGGCATGCGGCGACGTTCATCGCCTGGGACCTGCTGGTGCGCGCCTGGCGTGACGCCGGCCACGAGGTCAGCTACGTGCAGAACGTCACGGACGTCGATGATCCGCTGCTGGAGCGCGCGGCCAGGGACGGCGAGGACTGGCGGGAACTAGCTGTGCGCGAGATCGAGCTGTACCGGGCCGACATGACGGCGCTGCGGGTGCTCCCGCCGGCCAGTTTTGTCGGGGCGGTCGAGGCGATGGGCCTGATCGAGCGGTTCAACCTGTCGCTGGCCCGCCATGGCGCACTGTACGAACTGGACGGCGACATGTACTTCGCCCGGTCCTCCGATCCGGAGTTCGGCACGGTCTCCGGGTTCGACCCGGCGGTAATGATCGAGCTGTCGGCCGAGCGCGGCGGCGATCCGGCCAGGCCGGGTAAGAAGGACCCGCTGGACGCGCTGGTCTGGCTCGCGGCCAGGCCGGGGGAGCCGGCCTGGGAGTCGGAGTTCGGCCCCGGCCGTCCCGGCTGGCACGTTGAGTGCGCGGCCATCGCGACGGAGTACCTGGGCGCTGTGTTCGATGTTCAGGCTGGCGGCAGCGACCTGATTTTCCCGCACCATGAGCTGAGTGCCTCGCACGCCCGGGTGGCCGGCGGCGGCGGCCCGATGTTCGCCCGCCGGTACGCGCACGCCGGGATGGTGCGGCTCGACGGCGAGAAAATGTCCAAGTCGCTGGGCAACCTGGTGTTCGTGTCCGCGCTGCGGTCGGCCGGCGTCGACCCGATGGTGATCCGGCTGGCGATCCTGGCTCATCACTACCGGCAGGACTGGGACTGGACTGAGGAAGGGCTGGCCGCCGCGGCGGACCGGCTGGCCCGCTGGCGCAGCGCCGTGGCTCTCGGCGCGGGCGGTCCCGGCGGCGAGCGGTCGGCGGCCCTGGCGCTGCTAGCCGAGGTGCGCGATCGGATGGCCGACGACCTGGACGCGCCCGGCGCGCTCGCCGTGGTGGACCGCTGGGCCGACGCCGTGCTCTCGGATTCAGCGGCACCTGCCGCGTCGCTGGTCAGGGAAACGGTCGATGCCCTGCTCGGCGTGGCGCTGTAAGCGGACGGTGCGCCGGATCTCCCGCGCCGTCTTGATAGCGCGCCGATATCGTGATATCCCTGCGGTATCGCTGACCGTGCTTTCTCCCTCTTGGGAACGATCATGACAAGAACGCCGCCAGATCCGGATCTGCCCGGCCCCGCTGACAGCTCCCCGGCCGCTCAGGGCGATCCGGTGCGGCTGCTGGTCAGTGCAGTGGGGCAGCTTCCTGCGGAGCAGCGGGACCTGGTCCTCACCTGGCTGCTGCGTCAGCGCCCTTCGCTGACGAGGCCATGGACGCTCGGCGCAGGATCGGGATCGGGATCGGGAGTGGATGCCCCGGAGCTGCAAGCCCTGCGGCGGGTCGTCGCCGGGCAGCCCTTGCGGGGGATGGCGCCAACCGCACAGCAGGTCGTGCCAGTGAGGTTCCCAACGCAGCAGCACGCGCAACTGCGGGAGTGGTGCGCTGAGCACGGCTTCTCGATGGCCACGGTGATCCGCGGGCTGGTTGCCCGCTTCCTTGAGGGCCAGTTGCCAGAGCACAACTGAGCCCCACCGCGCCTGATCTGGGCGCGGGCTTTCCTGGGTGGTACGGCCGACGCCGGCGTCCCTGTTGGGGCGCCGGCGCCGGCCGCTATCTCTGACGTTAGCTGGAGAGCACTGCCTCCGGTGCTAGCTGGAGAACTGGTAGATGGTTGTCGAGTTGAACGCCTGGCCAGGGTTGAGGACCGTGGACGGGAAGTTCGGCTGGTTCGGCGAGTTCGGGAAGTGCTGCGTCTCGAAGGTGTAGCCGTCGCTCTGCCGGTAGATGTGGTTGCTGATGCCCACCAGCGTTCCGGTGAGGAAGTTGCCGCTGTAGAACTGGACGCCGGGCTGGTCGGTCCAGACGGTTAGCTCACGTCCGCTGGCCGGATCCCACGCGTGGGAGGCGAGCCGGAGGCCGTCCATCGTCGGGCCGCTCTTGTTCAGCACCCAGTTGTGGTCGTAGCCCTGGGCGATGAGGAGCTGCGCGTTGTCCTGGTTGATCCGGGAGCCGATCGTGTGCGGAGTGGTGAAGTCGAACGGCGTGCCCTTGACCGGAGCGAGTACGCCGGTCGGGATCTGCGTCTTGTCGGTGGGCGTGTAGCGGTTCGCGTTGATCTGCACTACCTGGTTGTAGGCCGAGCCGGATGACTCGCCCGCCAGGTTGAAGTAGTCGTGGTTGGTGAAGTTGACCACCGTCGCCTTGCCCGCCACTGTCGCGTGGTAGTGCATCTTCAGCTCGTTGCTGTTGTTCAGGGTGAACGTGACGGTCTCGGTAAGCGTGCCGGGGTATCCCTGATCACCATTGGGGCTGACGATCGTCATGGCGACGCCGGCCGAACCGGCACTGTGCACTTCCTTGGCAGCATAGATGTGGTCGCCGAACCCGATCAGCCCGCCGTGCAGGCTGTTGCCGTTGTTGTTGATCGGCACGTGGTACGTGACGCCGTCAAGGGTGAACGTGCCCTTGGCGATCCGGTTGCCGTACCGGCCGATGTTCTCGCCGAAGTACGGGCCGCCGTTGGCGGTCACCGGGGGACTGTCCTCGGTGACGTAGTCCTTCAGCGTCTTGAAGCCGAGGATGACGTCGGCCAGCTTGCCATTGCGGCCAGGCACCATGATTGACTGCTGGATACCGCCGAAGGTGAGGAGCCTGACCTGCATGCGGTTGCAGTTGGTCAGGGTGTAGCGGTACACCTGCGTCAGTTTCCCGGTGTACGGCTCGATGGTTTTGCCGAAGGGCGCTCTCGAGACGGTTGGGCTGCTGCTGCACTGACGTACCTGCGATGTGGTTGCGGGTGCCCGGGCCATGCCGAGTATGCCGACGGTGCCTAGCGCGAGAGCAGCCACCGTACCGATGCGAACGGCGCTGCTTGCGGACGGGCGTTTCAACGCTATGTGCATGAAAGCTCCTTTGCTCTGTGGCGTGTCGGAGCGGGTCGACAGCCCGGCCACGGCCGTCGACTTGAGCCCCACCAGCGCATTGTGAGCGCTAACATCCGGAAAATCACCCCCCGGTCAATGACGAAAACATCGGATGCCTGCCCAGCCTTCTGATCAGCTTCCAGCTGAGATACCTATATTTTCCCAGGTAGAAGCTGTGACTGTCGGCAAGCCCAGTCTGGTATGAACCGTTTTCGCTATATAAGTATGACTTCCTGGTAAGGGAGAGCCGAAGCACGGCCTTAACACGATCCGGGCGATCTGTCCAGAACTGGCCCGTGGCTGTGGACGGGCGGTGAGGGTTATCCCCAGAAACAGCCAGGCGCCGAAAATCCGGGTGAACCTCAGGCGCCCGGCTTACAGGCTGGCCGCATGACAGATAACCGTTCTGCGAGTTCATCCTCGCCAGCGCAACCACCCGGCACTCCGTCCGGTCGCTCGCCGGGCCCGCGGTCCAATGGCCCGTCGGGCCTGCCATCCGCTCGCCCGCCCAGTCGCCGCCGGCGGCAAGCCAGCAAAGGAGGCGACGGCCCGGCTCGTGATGCGCCGCTGCAGCGAGTCAGGGTAGATTCGCCGGCCGGCGTCCTTGCCGTCGTACCTCACCTGCTGGGATTCCACCCAAGCAAGAGCTTCGTCGTGCTTGGCCTGGCCCCGCCGCGTGCCCGCGTCAAGCTCGGCTTCCGCTATGACCTCCCGGATCCGCCGGACGTCGCGGTAGCGGAGGAGATCGCCGGTCACGCGATGGCAGTCCTGGCCCGGCAGCGGATCACGACGGCCATCTTGATTGGCTACGGGGCCGGGCACCTTGTCACCCCGGTCGCTGACGCGCTGCGCGCCGCTGCGGGCAGCGCCAGGCTTTCGCTGCGCGAGGTGATGCGAGTTGAGGATGGCCGTTACTGGTCCTACCTCTGCCATGACCCGGCCTGCTGCCCGGCGGCGGGAGTGCCGTACGACTCGTTCGCGCACCCGGCCGCCGCAGCGCTCGTGACGGCAGGGCTGGCCGCCTACCCCGACAGGGAATCGATGGTCCGGACCCTGGCGCCGGCGACCGGTGCTGCTGCCGAGTCGATGGCCCGGGCGACGGACCGTGCGCGCGCGCGAGTTGCGGCACTGCTCGCGGAGCAGCGGAGATCGGGGCGGAGCGGCGACGTGCTGCAGCTGGTAGCCGAGGACGGGCGGCGTGCGGTCAGCGAGGCGATCGGTGCTTACCGCGCCGGGGGACGGCTCGCCGACGATGACAAGGTTGCCTGGCTCAGCGTGGCCCTCACGGACCTGCGGGTCCGCGACGACGCGTGGGCCCGGATGGACCCGGACTACAACGAAGCTCACCGGCGGCTGTGGACCGACATTGTCCGCCGGGCGTCCCGGGCGTACGTGCCAGCGCCCGCCTCGCTGCTGGCGTTCACCGCCTGGCAGGCCGGCGAGGGCACTCTCGCCAATATCGCCATCGAGCGTGCTCTGGACGCGGACCCGCAGTACTCGATGGCGCTGCTGCTCAGCGACGTGATCGACGCGGGGGTGCCGCCATCGGAAGCGCGATTGCCGATGACGCCAGAAGATGTCGCGGAGAGCTACGCGCAAGCCGGGCCAGGCAGCTAAACGCGCTCTGGCGAGCTGGCAGCCGCCGGCCGCCGGGACGCGGCCGGCTCCGCGGCCAGCGCGGCGAGGAGACGACCCGCTGGGTACCGCAAAGCGGCTGGCGGCAGGCTGGACGGCCGGCCGCTGAGCAGTACCCGCAGCGAACCCGTGCTGGTCTCGCGTGCCGTGCTGGTCTCGCGTGCGGTGCTGGTCTCGCGTGCGGTGCCCGTGTCGGGCGCGTTGCTTGCCTCGCGTGCGGCCCGGGGGCTTGCCGGGCTGCCCCCATGGGCCTGGCCGGAACCGTTGCCGCCGGCTCCGGCCCGGCGCAGCGCCTGGGCGGCGACGGCGGTCGCGGATCCGAACAGCGCAGCGCCGGGCAGCGCACGGCCGATCAGGTCAGCGGCGAGCTCATACTCGGTGCAGCCAAGCACGACCGCGCCGCAGCCAGCGGGCGTCCGGGCTGCCGCGTCGGACACCGCGGCGCGGGCCGCTGCCTCGTCGGCGGCATGGATCGCATCGGCCAGCCCGGCACAGGCGACCTCCGTGACCTGCGCTGAGGCGGCGAACTCGGTGATGAGCTGGCGCTGATAGGCGCTGCCCGTGGTGGCCGCGGTCGCCCAGATCGCGACCGCGTCGCTGAACGCCGCGGCTGGCTTGATCGCCGGAACGGTCCCGACCACCGGGATGCCCGGTTCGAACTCCTCTCGGAGCGCCCCGAGCGCATGGACGGAGCCAGTGTTGCACGCGAACACGAGCACGTCCGGCTTGTAGGCGGCGGCGGCCCGCGCGCAGCAGAGCGAGCGCTGGGCAATGTCGCCCGGCGTCCGTGCCCCCCACGGCATCCCGTCCGGGTCCATGGACAGCACCAGGTCGGCGTCGGGGCGCAGCCGGTGCAATTGCGCGGCGGCGGCCAGCAGCCCGAGGCCTGAGTTGAGCAGCGCGATCCGCATGCGCCAACTCTAGGAGGTTGCGCGGCGGCGGCTGTCCTGGATCAGCCGGCCACCGGCAGCCCGCCGGCTGCCCTGGCGGATCAGCCAACTGGCAGGTGCGCCGGTGCTTCTCGCGGATCAGCTCAGCGCCGGCAGGCCGTCAATGCTGACGGCGTTGAGCCTGGCCTGGTAGGCGGCAAGCTGCTCAGGCGTCTGCCGCTCTGCCAGATGCGCGATCGTTTCCGCGCCGCTCCCGGTCAGATCCAGGTAGGCGACCGTCCGCGGGCCGAGGATCGCGAAGGTGTCGCGGTACCCCTTGGGCGAAACGTTGACGTGGCCGCCCTCGCCAGACGCCGCCAGGCACGGCGCGGTGGCCACGAAGAAGATCGGCTGAGTCACGATAAACTTCGTGAGTCGTTCGTCCAGTTCGGCGTAGACCTTGGCCATATTGCCCTCTTTCGTGCATTCTGCGGGGAGACAGATGTGGCTATTAGGGCGGGGAGCGCGTTGTGATCGACGTTACAGACACAGGCGATCCGCTCGATCGCGACCAGCGAAAGCCCTCGGGAGCGGCACCGTCGCGGTCCGGGCCGCCGCCGGCGGCGAAGCCGGCCGCGCACCGGGCCGCAGTCGCTGACCTGCAGGCCGCTTACGCCGCGATCCCGCCGGGCAGCCCGATACGCCTGGCCAAGCGCACCTCGAACCTGTTCAGGTTCACCGGCAGCGCAGGCGCAGGCGCGGGCGCAGGCGCGAGCACTGGCACCAGCACCGGCTCAGGTACTGGCGCCGGCTCAGGCAGCGGCACCCGCACCGGCTCAGGCACCGGCAACGCAGCGCGCGCCCGGGCTGCCGCCCCCGGCCTGGACGTGTCCGCCTTCGGCCAGGTGCTCAGCGTCGACCCGCAGTCCCGGACGGCGGTCACCGGCGGGATGACCACCTACGAGGACCTTGCCGACGCGACGCTGCGGCACGGCCTGATGCCGCTGGTCGTGCCGCAGCTGAAGACGATCACCATCGGCGGGGCGGTGACCGGCCTGGGCATCGAGTCCACCTCGCTGCGCAGCGGCATGCCGCACGAGTCGGTGATCGAGATGGAGATCCTCACCGGCGACGGGCGGGTGGTTACCGCAGCGGCCGGCAACGAGCATGACGCGCTCTACCGCGGCTTCCCGAACTCCTACGGCACGCTCGGCTATGCGCTCTCGCTGACGATCGAGCTTGAGCCGGTCACGCCGTACGTGCACCTGCGGCATTTCCGCTTCGGCAGCCCCGAGGCCTGCATGGAAGCGGTAGCGGCGATCGCGGCCGACGGCAGCTATCAGGGCCACCGGGCCGACTTCACTGACGGCACGGTGTTCGGCCTGGACGAGATGTACCTGACCGTCGGGTCGTTCAGCGAGGTAGCGCCATGGCTCAGTGACTACACCAGGGAACGTGTCTACTACCAGTCCATCCGCGGGCCGCACGAGGACTTCCTGACGATCCGTGACTACCTGTGGCGGTGGGACACCGACTGGTTCTGGTGCTCGCGCCCCTTCGGCGTGCAGCGCCCGGTCATCCGGCGGCTCTGGCCGCGCAGGTACCGGCGCTCCGACGTGTACCGGAAGCTGGTCGCCCTGGACCGCAGGTACGGCCTTTCCTCGACCATGAACGCGCGCCGCGGCGTACCCCAGCATGAGGACGTCATCCAGGACGTGGAGATCCCCGTCGAGCGCGGGGCCGAGTTCCTGCGCTCGTTCGCGGCGCAGGTGGGGATGAATCCGGTCTGGATGTGCCCGCTGCGGCTGCGCGGCGATCAGTCCTGGCCGCTGTACCCGCTGGAGCCGCGCCAGGCCTACGTGAACTTCGGCTTCTGGGGCACTGTCCCGCTGCCGGCCGGCCGCGCCAACGGCTACCACAACCGGCTCGTCGAGGAACTCGTTACCTCCCTGGGCGGGCATAAAGGGCTGTACTCGACCTCTTTCTACTCCGAGGAGGACTTCTGGGCGCTCTATAACGGCCAGGCGTTCGCGGCGCTCAAGGGTGAGTACGACGCGGCGGGCCGGCTGGCCGGCCTGTACGACAAGTGCGTTCGCGGGCAGTGACGAAAGGATCAAGGCCATGGCACTGGCTGACGTGTTCCAGAAGGTCGCGGGGCCCGACGCCCCGGTGGCGTTCCACGCCTATGACGGGAGCAAGGCAGGAGCGGAGAACTCGCCGGTAAGGATCACCGTCCGCTCGCCGACCGCGGTGTCCTACCTGGCCCAGGCGCCCGGCGGGCTCGGGCTCGCCCGCGCGTACGTATCCGGGCACCTGGACGTCGAGGGTGACATGTACGCGGCGCTGGCACGCATGATCAATGCGCAGCGGATGGACATGGATTTTTCTGAACGGATCAAGCTGCTCCGTCAGCTGGGCGGACCCCGTGTCCTGCTGCCGCGAGTCCCCCCGCCGCCGCAGGAAGTCAGGGTCAAGCGGAGGTGGCTGGCCGGGCGGCGGCACTCCAAGGCGCGGGACGCCAGCGCGATCTCGCATCACTACGACGTCTCCAACACCTTCTACGAGTGGGTGCTCGGCCCGTCGATGGCCTACACCTGCGCCTGCTACCCGGCCGAGGACGCCACCCTCGAGGAAGCCCAGGCGAACAAGTTCGACCTGGTCGCCCGCAAGCTGGGGCTGAAGTCCGGCATGCGGCTGCTCGACGTGGGCTGCGGCTGGGGCAGCATGGTCATGCACGCCGCCAGGGAGTACGGCGTGCATGCGCTGGGCGTCACGCTGTCAGCGGAGCAGGCGGCCTGGGCGCAGCGGGCGATCAAGGAAGCGGGACTGTCCGACCTGGCCGAGGTCCGGCACCTGGACTACCGGGACGTGACGGAGACCGGGTTCGACGCGATCAGCTCCATCGGGCTGACCGAGCACATCGGCAAGGCGCAGCTACCGGGGTACTTCGCGTTCCTCTACGGCAAGCTGAGGCCGGAGGGCCGGCTGCTCAACCACTGCATCACCCGGACGGCCAGCACCGAGCCGGCCCGGCGGCCGGACGGGTTCATCTACCGGTACGTATTCCCCGACGGGGAGCTGGAGGCGCCCGGGCACCTGGTCTCGCTGATGCACGACGCGGGCTTCGAGGTCCGGCACGAGGAGAATCTGCGGGAGCATTACGCGAAGACGCTGGCGGGCTGGTGCGCGAACCTGGACGAGCACTGGGACGAGGCGGTCGCCGAGGTGGGCGAGGGCACGGCCCGGGTATGGCGGCTCTACATGGCCGGCTCGCGGCTCGGGTTCGAGCGGAACCAGATCCAGCTGCACCAGGTCCTCGGCGTCCGGCTCGGCGCGAACGGCGAGTCGGGCATGCCGCTGCGCCCGGACTGGGGGCCGGCGGCCAGCATCGTTAGCTAGCCCGCCGCACAGCCGGCCTCGCCCTGCGCCGTCAGCCGGCCGCCGGGCATCGTCAGCCGGCGCCGTCAGCTAGCCGGCCAGCCCAGGGCGGGGCTGGTAGCTCTCGGCGACCATGAAGGCCAGGTCGAGTGCCTGGCTGCGGTTGAGCCGCGGGTCGCACGCGGTCTCGTACCGCTGGTGCAGGTCGCCGGCGGCGATCGGGTAGCTGCCGCCGACGCATTCGGTGACGTTGTCGCCGGTGAACTCGATGTGGATGCCGCCGGGGTGGGTGCCGAGGCCGCGATGTACCTCGAAGAAGCCCTGCACCTCGTCGAGCACGTCGTCGAACCTGCGGGTCTTGTGCCCGCTCGGGGCCTCGAAGGTGTTGCCGTGCATGGGATCGCAGACCCAGGCGACCGGGGCGCCGCTGGCGGTGACCGCCCGGACCAGCGCCGGCAGCGCGTCGCGCACCCGTCCGGCGCCCATCCGCGTGATCAGGGTGAGCCGCCCTGGCTCGCCGTCGGGGTTCAGCCGCTCGATCAGGGCGAGGACGTCGCTGGGGTCAGCACCGGGCCCGATCTTCACCCCGACGGGATTGCGGATGCCGCGGGCGAACTCGACGTGCGCGCCGTCCAGCGCCCTGGTCCGCTCGCCCACCCACAGGAAATGGCCTGACGTACCGTAGGGGAGCCCTGTCCGGGAGTCGATCCTGGTCAGGGCCTGCTCGTAGTCCAGCACCAGTGCCTCGTGACTGGAGTAGAGCTCGACAGAGCGCAGCTGATCCGGGTCGGCGCCGCACGCCCGCATGAAGGCCAGCGCGCGGTCGATCTCGCCGGCCAGCCGCTCGTACCGCTGCCCGGCCGGGCTGCGCGCGACAAAGTCCTGATTCCACGCGTGCACCTGGTGCAGGTCCGCGTAGCCGCCGGTGGTGAAGGCGCGGCACAGGTTCAGCGTGACCGCGGAGCAGTGGTAGGCGCGCATCATCCGGCCCGGGTCCGGGGTGCGGGCGGCCGCGGTGAAGTCAAGCCCGTTGATGGCATCGCCGCGGTACGCGGGCAGCTCGGTGCCGTCGCGGACCTCGGCCGTGGCGGACCGCGGCTTCGCGAACTGCCCGGCCATCCTGCCGATCTTGATGACGGGCACGCGGGCACCGAAGGTCAGCACGACCGCCATCTGCAGCAGGGTCTGCAGCTTGCCGCGCACGGCGTCCGCGGTGGAGCCGTCGAAGGTCTCCGCGCAGTCGCCGCCCTGCAGCACGAACGCCTCGCCGCGGGTCACGGCCGCGAGGCGCTCCTTCAGCGCATCGCACTCGCCGGCGAAGACCAGCGGCGGCTGCCGGGCGAGTTCGCGGGCCACCACATCAGCCTGCGCCTGGTCAGGCCAGTTCGGCTGCTGGGAGACGACGCGTTCCCGCCAGCTGGGCCGGCCGTCCGTCGGGCCAAGCGCCGGGCCCGGCAGCGGGCCGGCCGTCGTCATGACGCCCGGGCGGGGATCGGCGCGCTGGTGAAGATCACCGTCATACGTTACGCGCGGATGCCTGCGGCGCGGCCGCGAGGGGACAGATGCATACGGCGAGGTGGCCAGGGGACAATGGCGGGGTGGAGCCATCGAACGCAACCAGCCGTGACATCGTGCTGCTCGGCTCGACCGGGTCGGTCGGGACCCAGGCCGCTGACATCGTCCGGCGCAACCCTGGCCGGTTCCGGGTGGCCGGGCTGGCTGCGGGCGGCGGCAACCCCGTCCTGCTCGCCAGCCAGGCACTGGAGTTCGGGGCCGAGGTGGTGGCGGTCGCCAGGGAAAGCGCCGCCAGCGAGCTGGAACTGGCGGTGACGTCCCAGGCGGCCAGGCTGGGCCTGCGGTCCGCGCAGCTGCCGAAGATCATGGCCGGGCCCGACGCGGTCGCCGAGGTCGCGGCGTGGCCTTGCGACGTCGTGCTGAATGCGGTCACCGGCGCGGTCGGCCTCGCCGCCACGCTCGCCGCGCTCGATGCCGGCCGGGTGCTCGCGCTGGCCAACAAGGAATCGCTGATCATGGGCGGGTCGCTGGTGACGGCGCGGGCCGCTCCCGGCCAGATCGTGCCCGTGGACTCCGAGCACTCCGCGATCGCCCAGTGCCTGCGCAGCGGGCGCGCCGATGAGGTCAGGCGGCTGGTGGTGACGGCGAGCGGCGGCCCGTTCCTGCACCGGAGCCGCGCGGAACTCCGTGACGTCACCCCGGAGCAGGCGCTGGCGCATCCCACCTGGAACATGGGCCCGGTCATCACGATCAACTCCGCAACGCTCGTTAATAAGGGAATGGAGCTCATCGAGGCGCACCTGCTCTTCGGAATCGGTTTTGACCGCATCGACGTGGTGGTGCACCGGCAGTCGGTGGTGCACTCCATGGTGGAATTCACCGACGGATCGACGATCGCCCAGGCCAGCCCGCCCGATATGCGGATCCCGATCGCGCTGGCGCTGGGCTGGCCGGACCGGGTCGCCGGTGCCGCGCCGGCGATCGACTGGACGTCGTCGCACACCTGGACGTTCGAGCCGGTGGACACCGATGCCTTTCCGGCGGTAGCGCTGGCCAGGCAGGCCGGGGCGGCGGGCGGTGCCGCTCCCGCTGTGTACAACGCCGCGAACGAGGAATGCGTGGCGGCCTTCAGGGCCGGGCGCATCCCGTTCACCGGGATCGTCGATACGGTTGCGCGGGTAGTCTCTGAGCATGACGGTTCCGGACGGGACATTGCGGCGATTGAGGACGTGCTAGCCGCGGACCACTGGGCCAGGGAACGGGCACGCGAGCTGACAGGCACGGTGCCCAGCGGCGGCCGCGACGCTGCGCGCGGGATACACGGGAGTGGAAAGGCGGCCGGATGAGCCTGCTGCTTGGGTGGGTCATCTTTGTCGCCGCGCTGCTCTTCTCGGTCATGCTGCACGAGTCGGGTCACTTCTTCACCGCCAAGAAGTTCCACATGAAGGTCACCCAGTTCTTCGTCGGCTTCGGCCAGACGCTGTGGTCAACGACGAAGGGCGAGACCGAGTACGGCATCAAGGTGCTCCCGCTCGGCGGCTTCGTGAAGATCACCGGCATGACGGCGCTCGAGGACGTTGACCCGGCTGATGAGGCCAGGTCGTTCCGCGAGCAGCCCGGCTGGCAGCGGATAATCGTGCTGGCGGCAGGGTCGTTCATGCATTTCGCCCTCGCCTTCTTCCTGCTGATCGTGCTGGCGCTCGGCGTCGGGCTCGCGAATGACAACTCCACCCAGATCGGCGCCGTCGGCAGCTGCATCCCGGCCAGTGCGGCCGCCCTGGATTCGGGCTCGTGCCAGCACAGCCTGGGTGTCGCTCCGGCCCGGCAGGCGGGGATCAGGGCCGGAGACAAGATCATCGCCATCGCCGGGACCCCGGTGCGCACCTGGACGCAGCTCGGCGCGGCTATCCGCGCGCAGCCCGGGGGCAAGCCGGTGGCCATCACCGTGCTGCGCGGCGGGCGGCAGCTGGTGCTGCACGCCAGCCCGGCCGTGGTCCCCGGCCGCAGCGGGTCTTACCTGGGGATCGGGAGTGCCGAGCTCTTCCAGCGGCTGAACCCGCTGCGGGCGGTGTCTTACGCCGGGTCAACCTTCGGCCAGGTCATGGTCGGCTCGGTGACTGCCGTCGGGCACCTGCCCGCGGCGATCCCCGACCTGTTCGCCAAGGACCGGGCGAGTACCCCGGCCGGCCAGGTATCCAGCGTCGTCGGCGTCGGCGGGCTCACCGCCCAGGTGGTGGCCGCCAAGGACGGCTGGCAGACGAAGGTGCAGATCGTCCTGCTGATCATCATCTCGCTGAACATCTTCGTCGGCGCCTTCAACCTGCTACCGCTGCTCCCGCTGGACGGCGGGCACCTGGCAGTGGTGATCTACGAGCGGGTGCGGGCGTGGCTGGCCAGGCTGCGCGGGCGGCCCGACCCGGGGCTGGTGGACATGCGTAAGCTGGTGCCGGTCAGCGTCGGGGTATTCGCGCTGCTCGTCGGGTTCGGGCTGCTGCTCATCACGGCTGACATCTTCAATCCGATTCACTTCGTGCAATGAGGCGATCATCTTCATGAGTGTCGATCTTGGCCTGCCGCAGCTGCCGCCTGCGCCGCTCGCGCCGCGCCGCAAGTCGCGCCAGATCATGGTGGGCAAGGGCAAGCACGCGGTCCCGGTCGGCGGCGGCGCGCCGGTCTCCGTCCAGTCGATGACGACAACGGTCACCGCGGACGTGAACGCCACGCTGCAGCAGATCGCGGAGCTGACCGCAACGGGCTGCCAGATCGTGCGCGTCGCCGTGCCGTCCCAGGACGACGCCGACGCGCTGCCCGAAATCGCGCGCAAGTCGCAGATCCCGGTGATCGCCGATATCCACTTCCAGCCCAAGTACGTGTTCGCCGCTATCGACGCCGGCTGCGGGGCGGTCCGGGTGAATCCCGGCAACATCAAGGCGTTCGATGACAAGGTGGCCGACATTGCCCGCGCGGCTGGCGACGCCGGGGTGCCGATCAGGATCGGCGTCAACGCGGGCTCGCTGGACAAGCGGCTGCTGGCCAAGTACGGCAAGGCCACCCCTGAGGCGCTGGTGGAGTCGGCGCTCTGGGAGTGCTCGCTGTTCGAGGAGCACGGCTTCACCGACATCAAGATCTCGGTGAAGCACCACGATCCGGTCATCATGATCAACGCCTACCGGCAGCTCGCGGAGCAATGTGACTACCCGCTGCACCTGGGGGTGACCGAGGCCGGGCCCGCGTTCCAGGGCACCGTCAAGTCAGCGGTGGCGTTCGGCGCGCTGCTCGCCGAGGGGATCGGCGACACGATCCGGGTCTCGCTGTCCGCGCCGCCGGTCGAGGAGGTCAAGGTCGGTGCCGCGATCCTGGAGTCCCTCGGCCTGCGCGACCGCGGCCTGGAGATCGTGTCCTGCCCTTCCTGCGGGCGCGCCCAGGTGGACGTCTACAAGCTCGCTGACCAGGTGACCGCGGCGCTGGACGGGCTGGAGATCCCGCTGCGGGTCGCCGTGATGGGCTGCGTGGTCAATGGCCCCGGCGAGGCGAGGGAGGCGGACCTCGGCGTTGCTTCCGGCAACGGCAAGGGCCAGATCTTCGTCAAGGGCGAGGTGATCAAGACGGTCCCCGAGTCGCAGATCGTGGAGACCCTGATCGAAGAGGCGATGAAGCTCGCGGCCGCGATGGAGCCCGCGGAAGGCTGAGCCGCTCAGCCCTGCGCCGCTCAGCCCCGAGCCGCTCAGCCCTGGGCCGCCGTGCCGGACCGGCCGTCCGCGATAACGAGTTCGCCGACCCGGTCCGCGAGCAGGGACTGCGCTTCGGCGGGCAGCTCGCCGTCGGTGATCAGGGTGTCCACATCCTCCAGGTCGGCGAACGAGCTCAGGCCGACGATCCCCCACTTGGTGTGGTCGGCGATGACCGTGACCCTGCGCGCCGAGCGCACGAAGGCGCGGTTCGTTTCCGATTCCGCCAGGTTGGGCGTGGTGAGCCCGGCCGCCGGGTCGATGCCGTGGCAGCCGAGGAAGAGGATGTCGAAATGGAGCGACCGGATCACGAGATCGGCAACCGGGCCGACCAGGGCGTCCGACGGGGTCCTGATGCCGCCCGTGAGAATAACCGCGAACCGGGCTGAGCCGCTTCCAGCGGGCCTGGCGCCTTCCATCAGACTCGCGGCCCGGATGGAGTTCGTCACGACCGTGAGCCGGGGGATCTTGCGCAGGTGCCTGGCCAGCTCGAAGGTGGTAGTGCCCGCGGAGAGCGCGATAGCGCTGCCCGGCGCGACCAGGGCAGCGGCCGCCCTCGCGATGGCCTCTTTCTCCGGCCGCTCGAGCGCGGACTTGGCATCGAAGCCAGGCTCGTGGCTGCTCGGTACGCCCGGCACTACCGCGCCGCCGTGCACCTTCTCGATCAGCCCTGCCCTGGCGAGCACCTCCAGGTCGCGGCGGACGGTCATGTCCGATACGCCGAGACGCTGGGTGAGATCACTTACCCGTGCGCTGCCCGCGCGCCGGACGTCCTGCAGGATCATCGACTGCCGGTGCTTGGCGAGCATATCTTCGGCCTTCCCGCGTCGCGGGCAGGCCGCCCGCCCGCGTCCTGACCGGCGCTGGTCAGGGCGCCAGATCACATGTTCGTATCTGGTGGGAGTTGTTCATTGACGAGGATCTCTGTCTGTTCTAGCTTATGGCATCACAGCTTGGTTGTTTCGAGCATGTAAACGTGAGCGCTCACATTGACGGCGCGTCCTGCCTGCCAGGCCGCCGTCCGGCAGCGCGCCCCCGTTCGCGTGGTCGTATGCGGCCGAGTGCCAGGCAGCTCCGTCGAGGCCCGGCCGCAGGTGGAACCCCGACGGATAGTCACGAGACAGGAAGTCAGGGGGCACTGGGTGACGGCAGCGTCCGCCCGACCGCAGTGGCCAGGATCCAGGCTTGCGCCAGCGCTCAGGGCTGCGACGCGGCCCGCTGCCGACGGCGGTGAGGTCGTTATCATCCCTGGGCAGCCAGCCCGGTACGACGTAGGGCAGCGTTCTGCCCGCAGGACACTATCCGGAGGTTAGTAATGGACAAAGTCCACCCCAAGGTCGAAGAAGCGATCGATACGCTGAACATGAGCGACGGGCCGACGCGGCGGCGGCTGCTCAAGGGCACCGGTCTCGTCAGCGCGACGGCTGCGGCGTCCGCGCTGCTGGCGGCGTGCTCGTCCAGCAGCAGCGCCAGCCCCACCAGCAGTAGCAGCGGCTCCGCTGCGAGCACGATCGGGGACTTCCCGAAGACCCCCGCGTGGCAGTTCTGGTTCGTGAACCACGTCTTCGCCAACCCGTTCTTCGTGCCGACCCAGTACGGCTTCGCTGACGCTGCCGCGCTGCTCGGCCTGCCCAAGCCCAAGTGGGGCGGCTCGGCATCCACCTCGAGCGTCTCGCAGATGGTGAGCTACCTGAACACCGCGGTCTCCGCGGGCGCGGACGGGATCGCCACCACGGTCATCAGCTCCACCGGGTTCACCGGCCCGGTGGGCAAGGCGATGGCGGCGGGCATTCCCGTGATCACCTACAACGCCGACGGGACCGTCAACGCCAAGGGCGTCCCCGACATCGGCACCAACCGGCTCTGCTACGTCGGCCAGGCGCTGTTCACCTCCGGCCAGCAGCTCGGGGAGCGCATTAAGTCCCTCGTGACCACCCCGGGCGAGATCGTCATCTTCATCGCCACCCCGGGCACGGGCAACATCCAGCCGCGCTACGCCGGCGCGGCGGCGGTTCTCGAGCCGCTGGGATACAAGATCAGCGAGATCGCGACCGGGGCGGCGACCAACGCGGAACTTCCCGCGGAGAAGGCCTACCTGCTCGGGCACAAGAGCTCGGTGAAGGGCGCTTTCGCCGTGGACGCTGGCTCGACCGAGTTCCTCGCCCAGGCGCTGGCGGGCGCCGGCATGTCGGGCAAGATCCCGGCCGGCGGTTTCGACCTCACGCCGACCACGCTGAGTTCCATCAAGGC
>PMSW01000023.1 GCA_003168215.1 Actinomycetota bacterium | reverse complement strand
GTGAGCTGAGCGTCGGCGCCCGCCTGAGATGAGCGCCGCCGCCCGGGCGGGGTGCGCTCACCCCGCGGGGGGCGGGCCCTTCGCGTTACAGGACTGAGTGATCGTTCGCCGTCGGCCTGACGTCGCCGCCAAGCAGCGCCCGTACTTCTGACTCGCGGAACCGCCTGTGCCCGCCGGGTGTCCGGATGCTACTGATTCGTCCGGATGCAGCCCAGCGGGTGACGGTCTTTGGATCAACCCGGAAAAGAGCCGCGACCTCCCCCGGAGTGAGCAGTCGCTCACTGTTGCCATCCATTCTCCTACCCCCTCCCCACCACCGTTGTAGCTTGTCCTAAGTGTCGCGACAAATATCGGTTTTCTCCCTAGTTTCCGTAAAATCTGGTCTGGGAAATTTCTCCTCGGCGGATGTCCCTTGGGGCGCATGGTGCGGCCTAGGGTGGTGCGGGTGCAGGAACTCGTTTCGATCGATGAGATCCGGGCTGCCGCGGCCGGACTCGACGGCGTGGCACTGCGAACCCCCCTGGTGCCTTTCCCCCGGACCTGGCCGCAACTGCTGCTGAAACCAGAATCACTCCAGCCGACTGGCTCGTTCAAGCTGCGCGGTGCCTATACGGCGATCTCCGCGCTGTCCGCCGAGGCGCGGCGGCGAGGCGTCGTGGCGCACTCAAGCGGCAACCACGCGCAGGCTGTCGCCTATGCGGCCGCGCTGCTCGGGGTCCCTGCGACCGTCGTTATCCCGGCCAACGCGCCGCCGGTAAAGATCGCCGCTGCCCGTGCGTTCGGCGCGGAGGTGGTGATCTCGCGGCCGGGCCTATCCGCCCGGGTCGCGGCAACTGACGAGCTCATCGCACGCCATGGTTATACGATCATCCCGCCGTTCGACGACCGCATGGTGATCGCGGGGCAGGGAACCGTCGGCCTGGAGATCATGACCGACTGCCCGGACGCGGATCTCGTCCTGTGCCCGGTCAGCGGCGGTGGCCTGATCGCGGGCATCGCCGCTGCGATCAAGGCGCTGAGGCCGGCTACCAAGATCATCGGCGTGGAGCCTGAACTGGCCGCTGATGCCCGTGATTCGCTCCGCCAGCGGCAGCGGGTGGCGTGGCCGTCCGCGCAGACCCAGCGTACCGTCGCCGACGCGCTCCGGGTGGAGCAGGTAGGCGAGCTTCCCTTGCGGCACATGCTCAGCTACGTGCACGACGTGGTGACGGTCTCCGAGGACGAGATCCGGGCCGCGATGCGCCGCCTTGCCCTGGAGGCACGACTGGTGGCCGAGCCGGGCGGCGCGGTTGCCGTCGCCGCGTGCCTGTTCCGCGGCCGCGAGCTGCCGGCCGCGCGGATCCGGGTCGCCGTGCTCTCCGGCGGCAACGTTGACCCGGCGCTGCTCACGGAGATCCTCGGGGCAGCTGCCGGCCAGCCCGCGACTGGCGAGCCCGCGACTGGCGAGCCCGCGACCCGCGAGCCCGTGACTGGCGAGCCCGGTACCGCGCGCACGGCAGGGTGTGAATAAGCTGGGGACGCCATGCGCGCCACGATCGCTTACACCTCCGCGCGGATCCTGCTCTTCCTCGCCGCGCTCGGCCTGCTGTATCTCGTAGGAGCACGCAGGCTGCTGCTGGTCGCCCTCGCCCTGGTCATCAGCGGCATCCTCAGCTTCGTCTTGCTGTCGAGGCAGCGGGACGCGATGTCCGGAGCGCTCGTCTCCCGGCTTCGTGGTGTCCGTGAGCGGCTGGACGATGGCGCGCGGGCAGAAGACGACTGATTCCGTTCGCCAGCCCGCCGTTCGNNGCCCGCCGTTCGCCAGCCCGCCTGCCGCCAGCGCGGCGCGTTACGGCGAGGTATCCGATAGCCAGCCCCCGGAAGTGAGCAGGCCGAGCACGACGGTGGTTGCCTCCGGCCGGCTCAACGCCGAGGTGTCGATCACCAGGTCGGCATCGGCAGGTTCCTCGTACGGATCGGACACCCCGGTGAAATGGTCGATGAGGCCGGCCCGCGCCTTGGCGTACAGGCCTTTCCGGTCACGGGCCTCGCATACCTCGACCGGCGTCGCGACGTGGATGAGGAGGAAGTCGCCTGTCTCGCTGACCATCTCGCGGACCCGTGCCCGCGTCGCGGCATAGGGAGCAATCGGCGCGCAGATCGCGATGCCGCCGTGCCGGGCGATCTCCGCAGCGACGTAGCCGATGCGCAGGATGTTCAGGTCGCGGTCTTCCCGGGAGAACGTCAGCCCCGCGGACAGCATCCGCCGCACCAGGTCACCGTCGAGCAGGGAGACCCTGCGGTCGCCTCGTTCGGCCAGGGCATCACGGAGGTCCCTGGCGATCGTGGACTTGCCGGAGCCCGACAGGCCGGTCAGGAACAGCACGAAGCCGCGCTGGGCGCGCGGCGGGCGGGCACTGCGCAGCTCCCGCGCCACGGCGGGGGGCGTGAACCAGGCTGGCACTTCCGCCCCGGCATCCAGCAGGTCCCCGAGTTCGTCGGGCGCGAGCTCGGCCCGCTCGGTGCCGGCCTCGATCAGCGCAAGCGGCCGCCATACGTCCGCCACCCGGTCGTACGCCCAGTCGGCCGCTGAGACGACCGGGATGACCGTGCCGGCGACCGCGCCGCCGCTGTCGCCCGGCTGCCCGGCCCAGCCGGCCGAAATGCTGGCGTCGGCACCGTCAGCGAACAGGTGCGTCGCGCCGTAGGCAGCCGCGACCACAGCGCGGGCCGCCAGCTCCTGCCCCGCTCCGGTACCCCGCCGGGCCAGTGGGACGGGTACCACCATGGTGCGGGCTGGCAGGCTGCCGGCCGCGGCGAGCACCGTCCGGATCAGCGCCTCGGGCCTCGTCACCACGTCAGCCGGGCCAGATATCAGCGGCAGCAGCAGGATCGTGGCCTTGAGCTGCCCGGCCAGGTGCCGCAGCTGCCCGATCTGGCGGCTGTTCAGCGGGCCCCGGGTGGCGAAGGCGAGCACCGGGCCGCCGCCGAGCCGGGCTCTGGCCTCGGCCGGGCTGAGCTGCAGCCGCCGGAACGGGCCGTGTTCAGGCTCGCGGTGCGCCGTTACCCTGCCGGCCAGCCGGATCAGGCTGCCACCGCCGCTGGCTGACCCGGCAGGGACCAGGCTCCGCCCGGTGACGTCGAGCACGGCCAGCGGCGTGCCCTCGGGATCGTGCAGCAGGACGCGGCTGGCATCCGGCGCAATCGCGTTCTCGGGCACATCGAGGGTGACGGGGAACGGCCACGGCGTGCCGTCGGCCAGCGTGCCGTGCGCGTCGACCATGGCGGCGTCGGCCGCGCTCATGAACCCGGTCAGCGGCGCGAACGCTCCCGACAGCAGCAGCTCCAGATCTGCGAGCTGCGGCTCGTCGAGGGTCCAGGACGGCCATCCGGCAACCTCGGCATCGGCATCGGCATGCGTCCCAGCAGTCACGTCATCCTCCGTCGGCACTGCGCCCGCTCCACGGCGCCCGCTTCATGGCGCCCGNNGCTGGCGCACGGCACTGTGCTCGCTCAGCTACCTCGTAGTCATCCGACTGCGGTTAGTGGCTGATTCCGGCCCGGTTGTGTCGCCCCGGCTCCTCGCTGCCCGCCGCCCGTTTACACTAGAAGACGTCCCGCGTCCCGGCCTCCAGCGGACCCGGGGGACCACTTGAGTCCCGCCTTCCGCCGGGCGCGGGCACTTCGTGCTGCCTACGCAGGGATGCAATGAGCCTCTCCGGTCTTCTCCGAGTTATCGCCGACGATCCGCAGCTGCGGCGCGCACTGGAAGTGGCCGGCGGCGAGACCGGCCATGCTGGCTCGCCCGATGCTGCTGGCGCCGATCTCATCGGCCCGCCTGCCCTCCGCCCGGTCCTCGCCGCCGCGCTGACGGCGCAGCAGGCGAGGTTCGTGCTCGCCGTCACCGCCACGGCCCGCGAGGCCGAGGACCTGACCGCCGCGCTGAACTCGCTGCTGCCGGCCGCCAGCGCTGCCTACTTCCCGCCCTGGGAGACGCTGCCGCACGAGCGGCTCTCGCCGCGTTCGGACACCTCCGGGCAGCGGATCGCGGTGCTCCGCCGGCTTGCCCGCCCCGACGGCGACAGCGACCCGAGGTCAGGGCCGCTGACGATCGTCACCACGCCGGTCCGCGGCCTGCTGCAGCCGATCGTCGGCGGCCTCGGCGACCTGGAGCCGGTCACGCTGCGGGCTGGCCAGGAGGCTGACCTGGACGAGGTCGTCGTCCGGCTGGTCGACATCGGCTACGCCCGGGCCGACCTGGTGGAAAAACGTGGTGACCTCGCCGTCCGCGGCGGCATCCTCGATGTCTTCCCGCCGACTGAGGAGCATCCGCTCCGGATCGAGTTCTGGGGCGACACGGTGGAGGAGGTCAGGTTCTTCAAGGTCGCCGACCAGCGCAGCCTGCAGGCCGCGGCCGACGGCCTCTGGGCGCCGCCCTGCCGCGAGCTGCTGCTGACCCCCGCGGTCAGGGCCCGGGCCAAGGCGCTGGCCGCCGAGCATCCGGGCCTTGCCGACGTGCTCGGCAAGCTCGCCGACGGCATCACGGTGGAGGGCACGGAGGCCTTCGCGCCGGTGCTGGCCGAGCGGATGGACCTGCTGCTCGACTACGTGCCGGCCGGCGGCTGCGTGCTGGCCTGCGACCCCGAGCGGATCAGGGCCAGGGCGGCCGACCTCGTCCGCACCAGCCAGGAATTCCTGGAGGCATCGTGGGTGAACGCGGCCGCCGGGGGCGAGGTGCCGATCGATCTCGGCGCTGCCGTGTTCCAGCCGATCACGCGGGTGCGCGCGGCGGCGGCGGCGCTCGGCCTGCCCTGGTGGACCATCGCCCCGTTCCAGTCGGAAAGCACCGGCCAGCCAGAAAATACCGGCATAACGGGGCCTTCGGCCGACTCTGGCTCCGCGCTAGCTGATGCCGGCGTGGGGGATGAAACCAGCCGTCCCTCGTTCCGCATGGAAGCGAGTCCCGCGGAGACCTATCGCGGCGATACCGCGCGCGTGCTCGCCGACGTCGGCCAGTGGCTCGGCCAGGGCTGGCGGGTCGTCCTGGTCACCGAGGGCCACGGGCCGGCCCAGCGGCTGGCCGAACTGCTGCGCGGCGAGGGTTTCGGCGCCAGGACCGGTGACCTCAGCGGGCCGCCGGAGCCCGGCATCGTGTACGTCACGACCGGCATGATCGATCATGGCTTCAGCTGGCCGTCGGTGCGGCTCGCGGTGCTGTCCGAGAATGACATGGCTGGCCAGCGCGCGGGCCGCAGGGACGACCGCCGGATGCCGAGCAGGCGCCGCGGCGGCGTCGACCCGCTGCAGCTGACGCCCGGCGACTACATCGTGCACGAGCAGCACGGCGTCGGCAGGTACCTGGAGATGACCAGCCGGACCGTGCAGGGCGCGACCAGGGAGTACCTGGTCATCGAGTACGCGCCGGGCAAGCGCGGGCACCCGTCCGACAAGCTGTACCTGCCCACCGACCAGCTGGACGAGGTCACCAGGTACGTCGGCGGCGAGGCGCCGAGCCTGCACCGGCTGGGCGGCGCCGACTGGGCCAAGACGAAGGGCCGGGCGCGCAAGGCGGTCAGGGAGATCGCCGCGGAGCTGATCCGGCTGTACTCGGCACGGACCGCGTCCCCCGGGTACGCATTCGGCCCGGATACGCCCTGGCAGCGCGAGCTTGAGGACGCCTTCCCTTACACCGAGACGCCCGACCAGCTCGCCGCCATCAACGAGATCAAGCGGGACATGGAGAAGCCGATCCCGATGGACCGGCTGGTCTGCGGCGACGTCGGTTACGGCAAGACCGAGATCGCGGTGCGCGCCGCCTTCAAGGCCGTCCAGGACGGCAAGCAGGTAGCCGTGCTCGTGCCGACCACGCTGCTGGTCCAGCAGCACACGGCGACCTTCGGCGAGCGCTACGCGCCGTTCCCGGTCAAGGTCAGGCCCCTTTCGCGGTTCCAGAGCGACGGCGAGGTGGCCGAGACCATCAGCGGCATGGGCGACGGGACCGTCGACGTGGTGATCGGCACGCACCGCCTGCTGTCGCCGGAGACCAGGTTCAAGCAGCTGGGCCTGGTGATCATCGACGAGGAGCAGCGGTTCGGCGTCGAGCACAAGGAGTACCTCAAGCGGCTGCGCACCGAGGTGGACGTGCTGTCCATGTCGGCGACCCCGATCCCGCGCACGCTGGAGATGGGCGTGGCCGGGATCAGGGAGATGTCCACCATCTTGACCCCGCCGGAAGAGCGCCATCCGGTGCTGACCTTCGTAGGGCCGTACGAGGAGAAGCAGATCGCCGCCGCGATCCGGCGCGAGCTGCTGCGGGACGGCCAGACCTTCTTCGTGCACAACAGGGTCACCTCGATCAACAAGGTGGCCGCCCGGCTCGGCGAGCTGGTCCCCGAGGCCAGGATCGCGGTCGCGCACGGCCAGATGAACGAGCACGTGCTCGAGAAGATCATGGTTGGCTTCCTGGACCGGTCCTACGACGTGCTGGTGTCGACCACCATCGTCGAGTCCGGCCTCGACATCCCGAACGCCAACACCCTGCTGGTGGACCGGGCCGACGCCTACGGGCTCTCCCAGCTGCACCAGCTGCGCGGCCGGGTGGGACGCAGCCGGGAGCGGGGCTACTCCTACTTCCTTTACCCGCCGGAGAAGCCGCTCAGCGAGACCGCGCACGAGCGGCTTGCCACGCTTGCCCAGCACACCGAGCTGGGCGCGGGCATGTACGTGGCGCTCAAGGACCTGGAGATCCGCGGCGCCGGCAACCTGCTCGGCGGCGAGCAGTCCGGGCATATCGCCGGCGTCGGCTTCGACCTGTACGTGCGGATGATCGGCGAGGCGGTCAGCGAACTTCGCGGTGACGGCCCGGCCGAGCGGCCCGAGGTGCGGATCGAGCTGCCGGTCAACGCGCATATCCCGCACGAGTACGTGCCAGGGGAGCGGCTGCGGCTGGAGGCCTACACCCGGATAGCGGCCGTCGACTCCGCCGAGGACCTGGCCGCGGTCCGTGCCGAGATCACCGACCGGTTCGGCCCGCCGCCAGAGCCGGTGCTCAGCCTGCTCGCGGTGGCGCAGCTGCGGGCGCATGCCCGTCATGCCGGGCTTACCGACATCACCCTGCAGGGCAATCAGGTCAGGTTCGCCCCGGTGGCGCTGCCGGAGTCGCGGGAGGTACGGGTGCAGCGGCTGTACCCGAGGACTTTGCTCAAACCGGGGGTGCGTACGATGCTCGTACCGGTGCCGAGGGCGGTGCCAGGCGGAGGCCAGGAACTCCCCGCCCGGGGCGGACGGTCCGGGCAGGTTACTCAGCTCGGTGCCAGGCCGCTCCGCGATCAGGAACTGCTCACCTGGTGCGAGGAGCTCGTCGAGGCAGTGTTCAGCGGGCTCGGGCCGGTCGTATCAGACGCTTGAGGAAGGACGTCGTCGTGCTCCGCACCTCGATGAAGATGGCGGCTGCCGCGCTGGCCGCCGGCGCGGTGCTGACCGCCTGCGGGCCGGTCAGGATGGGCGCCGCCGCGGTCATGACCGGCCAGCGGATCTCCGTATCGACCCTGGCCGCCGAGGTCTCCAACCTCAACCAGGGGTACCTGCGGTACAAGGGCAAGATCTCGCTGCAGTTCCCCGTGTCCCAGATGCCGCAGCAGGTGCTCGGCTGGCTGGTCAGGTTCCGGGTGCGCGATCAGCTCGCCGCGGCGCGGGGGATCAAGCTGACTCCCGCGCAGGTGCAGGCGGCCTACGCGATGATCAAGTCGCAGGCCCAGGCGTCGGCGCCTGGCACGCCGGTGAACCTCGCCGAGCTGGCGGTGGCCAATGGCCTGCCACCGGACCTGCTGACCGCGCTGGCCAGCTACCAGGCGATCGAGAGTGTCCTGGTCAACCGCCTGGACGGCGGCATCCTGCCGAAGTCTTCCGCGGCGCAGCAGGCCCTGGGCACCCAGTTCGCCAGGGCCGAATGCCTGACCGCCAAGGGACTCGACATCAAGATCAACCCCCAGTTCGGCAGGCTCGATTACAGCGAGTACTCGATCGTCCCCGCGCCGACCACGCTGTCCGCGGCGGGGCCGTCGCCGTCGCCCGCCGCCTCGCCGTCGGCGACGCCCCAGCTGACGCCGGCCTGCTAGGGCCACGGTGAAGGAGGCAGCCGACGGCGAGTCTGCGCAGCCCGGCGCGCGTCTGCTGGAGCTGGTCGCCGTCATGGACCGGCTGCGCACCGAATGCCCGTGGGACGCGAAGCAGACTCATGCCACCTTGGCCCCGTTCCTGCTCGAAGAGAGCTACGAGGCGGTGGACGCCCTGGAGAGCGGCGATCAGGAGGCGCTCTGCGAGGAACTCGGTGATGTCCTGCTCCAGGTCGCGTTCCATGCCAGGGTCGCGGCCGAGCGCACCGACGGTACCGGCTGGACGATCGATGACGTCGCCGGCGGCATCGTCGACAAGCTCATGCGCAGGCACCCGCACGTGTTCGGCGACGTGAGCGTCTCCGGCGCCGAGGAGGTCACGCAGAACTGGGACGCGATCAAGGCCGCCGAGCGCGCATCCCGCGGCGGCTCCCCGGCCTCGGCCCTCGACGGCGTGCCGCTCGGCCAGCCGGCCCTGTCGCTGGCCGCGCAGCTGCGGCGCCGGGCAGAGCGGGCCGGCGTGCCGGAGGAGCTGGCGGACCTGCCGCCTGGCCCGGCGGACCTGCCGTCCGGCCCGGCGGACCTGCCGTCCGACCCGGCTGGCCTGCCGCCTGGCCCGGCCGTGAGCGAGATCGGCGCCGAGCTCTTTGCGCTGGCCGGCCGGGCGCGTGCCGCCGGGCTCGACCCCGAGTTCGAGCTGCGGGCTGCCGCGCGGGCCTACCGGGACCGGGTGCTCGCCTGGGAACAGGAACGCCGCCAGTCAGGCTGAGGCCGTCGGCCAGGCTGAGGTCCCCGGGCCGGACTGNNCCCCGGGCCGGACTGAGGTCCCTGGCCGGACTGAGGTCCCCGGCCAGGCTGAGGTCCCCGGCCGCCGCGTTCGGCGAAGCTACGGCGTGGCCGCTGCGCTGGCCATGCGCCCTCGGCTAGGCTCCGATGCGGACATGTCGGCACAGCACCAGTCGGGAGTATCTACCTTGGCCTCTATCGAAGCCGTCTACGCCAGGCAGATCCTGGATTCGCGCGGCAACCCGACCATCGAGGTCGAGGTAGCACTGGATGACGGGACGATCGGCCGGGCAGGGGTGCCCAGCGGGGCGTCCACCGGTGCCCTCGAGGCGGTCGAGCTCAGGGACGGCGGTGCCGAGTACGGCGGCAAGGGCGTCATGAANNGGCTCGGCGCCAACGCGATCGTCGGGGTCAGCGTGGCAGTGGCCAAAGCGGCCGCCGAGTCGGCGCAGCTGCCGCTCTTCCGCTACCTGGGCGGCCCGAACGCGCATGTCTTGCCGGTGCCGCAGATGAACATTCTCAACGGCGGCGCGCACGCGGACAACAACGTCGACGTCCAGGAGTTCATGATCCTGCCTGTCGGCGCCGGCACCTTCGCCGAGGCGCTGCGCTGGGGCGCGGAGACCTACCACTCGCTGAAGTCCGTGCTCAGGCAGCACGGCCTGGCGACCGGCGTCGGCGATGAGGGCGGCTTCGCCCCTGATCTTGAGCACAACAGGGCGGCGCTTGACCTGATCGTGGAGGCGATCGGGAAGGCTGGCTTCACGCCAGGGCGGGATGTCGCGCTCGCCATCGATGCCGCCGCGTCCGAGTTTTACTCGGACGGGACGTACCTGTTCGAGGGCAGCAGGAAGAACGCGGCGGAGATGACCGCGATCTACGGCGACTGGCTTGAGCAGTACCCGATTGTCTCCCTTGAGGACCCGCTGGCCGAGGACGACTGGTCTGGCTGGCAGGAGCTGACCGCGGCTCTGGGGGAGCGGGTCCAGGTGGTCGGCGATGACATCTTCGTCACCAACCCGGAGTTGCTGCGCCGCGGCATTGATGAGCGGACGGCAAATTCGCTGCTGGTCAAGCTCAACCAGATCGGCTCGGTGACCGAGACGCTGAACGCGGTGGCGCTCGCGCACCGCAACGGGTTCAGCTGCGTGATCAGTCACCGGTCTGGTGAGACGGACGACACTACGATCTCCGATCTCGCGGTAGCCACCAACTGCGGTCAGATCAAGACGGGCGCGCCGGCCAGGTTCGAGCGGGTGGCCAAGTACAACCAGCTACTCCGTATCGAGGAACTGCTCGGCGACGCGGCGGCCTACGCAGGGAAGGCGGCGTTCCCGCGCTCCGCCGCCGGCGGCGGATGACGGGTCCCGCTGGCCCGCGACCGCCGGCGCAGGAGCGGGCCAGGTTCACCAGCCGGGCCGCCGTTCTCGCCGTAGTGGTCTGCGCCATCGCGCTGAGCCTCGCCTACCCGGTGCGGGAGTACATCGGCCAGCGTCGGCAGATCGATCAGCTGGAAGCCCAGCGGCAGACGGTCGAAGTCCAGCTGCACAGGCTTGAGGCACAGCACCTGAAGCTGAACGACCGGGCCTACGTCGAGCAGCAGGCGCGGGACCAGCTGCACATGTGCCTGCCGAGCCAGACTTGCTACGTGGTCATCGCCCCCAAGCACTTCGCCGGGCTGGCCGCTGACCCCGCTCACGTTCCGGGTACGCCATGGTACGAACGGTTGTGGCACTCGGTGCACGCGGCAGATCAGGTGCCCGCCAAGTGACAGCCGAACCCGGCACTCCGGCCGAAGCGGACGAGGCGGTGGTGGCCCTTCAGCTGGGACGGCCGCCGCGCGGCGTGCTCAGCGTCGCGCACCGGTGCCCGTGCGGTCTACCGGATGTCGTCGAGACCGCGCCCCGGCTGCCTGACGGCACGCCTTTCCCGACCCTGTATTACCTGACCTGCCCCCGCGCCACCGCGGCCATGAGCAGGCTGGAGGGGGCGGGATTGATGCGGGAGATGACGCGGCGGCTGGCCGACGACCCAGGGCTGCGGCTGGCGCAGGTATCCGCCCACGGTGACTACCTCGCCCGGCGGGACGCGGCTGCCCGCGCTGCCGGCATCCGGCCGCTGCCGCCGGGCGCTGGCAGCGCCGGCGGGATGCCGGACAGGGTTAAGTGCCTGCACGCCCTCGCCGCGCACGAGCTGGCCGTCGAAGGTGCGAACCCGCTGGGCCGCGAGGCAGTCCAGGCTGCCGGGAACTGGTGGGCGGCCGGCCGCTGCGTGACGGCTCCTCACGCAGCGCATCCGGCAGCGACAGGCCCATGAGCGACGCGCCAATGCGCGGCGCGCCCATGCGCGCCGGGCCAGCCAGCGGAGCGGCAGCGGGCGCCCTTCGCGTCGCGGCGATAGATTGCGGCACCAACTCGCTTCGCCTGCTCGTCGCCGATGTCGACCAGCGCCACGGCATGCTGGCCGACCTGGTGCGCCGGATGGAAATCGTCCGGCTTGGCCAGGGGGTGGACTCCACCGGCCGCCTGGCCCCGGATGCACTGGCCCGGACGTTCCACGTGCTCGAGGAGTACGCAGCGATCATCACGGACGCCGCTGTCGATGCCGTCCTGATGGTAGCGACGAGCGCTACCAGGGACGCCGCGAACTCCGCTGAGTTCGTCCATGGCGTCACCCGGATTCTTGGCAAGCCACCGGAGGTCCTGAGCGGCGGCCAGGAGGCGTTCCTGTCTTTCACCGGAGCCACCGCCGAGCTGGCGAGCCGAGGGCAGGGCGGCGAGCGGTTCGCACCCCCGTACCTCGTGGTCGACATCGGCGGCGGATCGACCGAGTTCGTGCTCGGCAGCGACCAGGCAGGCGGCGCTGCGCCCGACTGCGCCGAGCCGGATCGCGCTGGTCCAGGTGCTGGTCCAGGTGCAGGCCCATGCGCTGGCCCATGCGCTGAGCAGGCCGTTCCGATCGCGGCCAGCTCCGTCGACATCGGCTGCGTCCGGCTGACCGAGCGCTACCTGCACTCCGACCCTCCGGCGGAGGCCGAGATCATCGCGGCGACCGCAGACATTGACGCCGCAATCAGCCTGGCAGTCGCCCGGGTGCCCGCGCAGCAGGCACGCACGCTCGTCGGCCTGGCCGGGTCGGTCACCACCGTGGCCGGCATCGCGCTTGATCTGCCTGACTACGACGCAACAAGGATCCACCACGCCAGGATCCCGGCCGATCGGGTGCACGCGGTGACGCGCATGCTGCTCGGCCAGACCCGGGCGCAGCGCAGCCAGATCGGCGTCATGCACCCTGGCCGGGTCGATGTGATCGGCGCGGGGGCGCTGGTGCTCGACCGGATACTCACCCGGCTGGGCTTTGCCGAGGTGGTGGTCAGCGAGCACGACATCCTGGACGGCATCGCCTGGTCCATGGTGGATCGCCATGCCGGATGAACCAGTGGCCGGCGGCGCCGGCGGCCCGAGCCCGGTGCCACCGGGGACCGGCTGGCCGGGCGATCCCGCAACTGCGGGGACGCCGGTTGCGGCTGACCCGGCCGGCGTCCGGGCGCTGGCCGCGACCGCCGGAACGCTCGCCGAGCTGGCGGCCAGGCAATCGGTTTGCCGGGCCTGCCCGCGGCTGGTCGGGTGGCGCGAAGAGGTAGCCGCAGCTAAGCGCCGCTCGTTCGCGGCCGAGCGTTACTGGGGACGGCCCGTTCCCGGCTGGGGCGCCGATCAGCCTGGCGTGCTCGTCGTCGGCCTGGCACCGGCGGCACATGGCGGTAATCGCACCGGACGGATCTTTACCGGGGACCGCAGCGGAGACTTTCTCTTCGCCTCCCTCTGGCGATGCGGCCTTGCCGCCAGGCCCGCCAGCACCGCAGCGGGGGACGGCCAGCTGCTGCTGGGAGTGCGGATGGCCGCTGCGGTCCGCTGCGCTCCGCCGGCGAACAAGCCGTCGGTTGCCGAGCGGGATGCCTGCGCGCCATGGCTGGCGGCGGAACTTGAGCAGATTCGCGCCTCCGTCCGGGTCATCGTCTGCCTCGGCCACTTTGCCTGGCAGGCTGTCTGGCCGCAGCTAGGCCTCGCGGGCTTCAGCCTGCCCAGGCCACGTCCGGCCTTCGGGCACGGTACCGAGGTCCGGCTAGTGACGGCATCCTCCGGGGGCGGCGCGCAGATCCGGCCACCAGCGGCATCCAGCGGGGGCGGCAGCGGCGAGGTGTTACTTCTCGGTTGTTACCACCCGAGTCAGCAGAACACCTTTACCGGCCGCGTGACGGAGGCCATGCTGGACGCTGTGTTCCAGCGCGCCAGGCAGCAGGCGGCGCTGTAACGTTCGCGCCGCTGCTGGCGATGGGCTTACGGAGCGTAGATGCATGTAGTGAAATGGTTACGCACCGTATCCGTCATGTCGGAGAAGGGAATTAAATAGGTGATATTGACCTCGAATCTGGCCCATATTAATCCGCCACCCGTGCGTTTATCGGAACCGTTCGGGTATCCTCATAAAGCCCCCGTAGCCCAAAGGAAGAGGCAGTCCCCCTAAAAGGGTCCCCAGTGTCGGTTCGACTCCGACCGGGGGCACATGGCGCGTCAGATGCGGCATTGAGGAACCATGCCACGCGTCCTATCTTGATCGATTCCGGCCTGTCCGAGTTTCCTGGCAGCGACGGGGATGTGCTTTTTTGATCAGATCGTGCTAGCTGACTGTTCATTCAACCGTCAGCGCGCCGCCGCTCGCGTAACAACGGCATCTGCGGTCGCTAGAGAGCGATCTCCGATTGTCACGCCAGCCGATCTTGCCTCAATAGACAATGGCGCCGGGTATCCCGTTAGGTAATCGTTTACGCAATTCGCTGGCGGGGACACTTGCTAGCCCTCGGCGTCGGCGGTCTCGGGGCGGCCGTCCAGGGCAAGATCTCGGCCGGCAAGATCTCGGCCGGCGAGTCTCGGCCAGGCAGTCTCGG